>JBFMBP010000065.1:0-21363 GCA_040755155.1 Candidatus Omnitrophota bacterium
AATAGAATAAATTATGAAAATATTTGCATATTTACATGGCTACAATCCTTGCCGCACAAAAAAGCGCAACCTCAAAAATATCCAATGGTTACGCCTAGTATTCCGATTATTTCTTTAGGAACTTCGGCCTAAAAAATGTAAAGGATGGATGGACGGGAAACCTATTCTCCGTTGACACCGCAAAACCGCGCGGAGTAGAGTAGACGATGTTGGATCAGCCGATCGTCAATTCAAGAGGAGGGAATTTCCATGTCGTCCGAGATCAAGCGAAGAGAATTCATTCAAGCGTCAGCGGCGGGAAGCGCGCTATTGTTGGGCGCCTCGGCGCTTCCGGTCAAGCGATCCTGCGCCGCCAACGGCATGATTGTCAGTCCCGGCTGCCGCAAATCGAAAGTGAAAGTCGCAAAGATTTACATGGGCGACGCCAAGCCGATGTGGCCCAAAGCCGAATTGGATTTGAAAGCGGAAGTAGAGAGATACGAAAAGGAATTCGCGAAATTAAGCCAAGAGATGTCGGATGTGGAGTTCGTTACGAATGCTCTGGCTTCGACGCCGGACGAAGTGAAAAACCTGACGGACGCTATGGCGGACGCCGACGGCGTTCTCGCCGTTCAACTCTCGATGCGTACGATGGACGAATTACAAGCCATTCTCGCAATGGGGAAGCCTACGGTCCTTTTCGCCGCGCCCTATTCGGGCCATGAGTGGGTGCAATACGGCGCCCTGCAAAAACAGAAAGAGGGAGAATTGTTCGATTGCCTATTGACAAGCGATTGCAGCCAATTGGCGACGGCCATTCGACCGATCCGCGCGATTCACCATCTGAGGGAAGCGAAGATTCTCAATATCACTTCGAACGAACTTAACGAAAAATATCTGCAATCCATCAAAGATAAATTCGGAACGGAGATTAAACGAATCGATCGTGACCGCATCATGGCCGTCTACGATTCCATTCCCGACGCTGACGCCAAAGCGGAAGCGAAACGCTGGATATCCGAAGCGGAAAAGGTCGTAGAACCGGACGATGACGAAATCTTCCGTTCCTGCAAACTGGCGCTGGCGTTCGAGAAGTTGTTGAACGAAGAGGAGGCGACGGTAGCGACGACGGATTGCTACGGCACGATGTATCATCAACTGCCCGCCTTTCCCTGCATCGGCAACACCCGCTTGAACGACATGGGATTGGGCGGCATCTGCGAGTCGGACCTTTCCAGCGCTATGACCCATATTCTGTTCCAAGGGTTGGCGGGAAAGCCGGGATTCATCAGCGATCCCACGATGGATATGTCCAACCAAAGCATCATCCTCGCTCACTGCCTCGGCTCGACGAAAATGGACGGCCCGGAAGGCGAACGCGCCCCCTATAAATTGCGAACCATCATGGAACGCCAGGAAGGCGCCGTGCCTCAAGTCAGAATGCGCGTCGGCCAAAAAGTTACTCAGGCGATTTTAATAGGCGACAATCTTATCCGCTATTTCACGGGTGAAGTCATCGACGCGCCGGATATCGACAGAGGCTGCCGCACGAAGATTACTGTGCGCGTCGATGGCGACGCCGACAAACTTTGGCGCGAGTGGCAGCATGGCCTGCACCGCGTAACCTGCTACGGCGATATAACGACCGATCTCAAACGCTTCTGCCGCTTCAAGAAAATCGAATTGATCAACGAAGCATGAGTTTCGTAGGGCGGGCTCATAGCAAAGCGCAGCTCGCCGTTTTCTTAACTTTTTTCCAAAGATAACTGAAAAGGAACCATCCTAATGAAAAGCAATCGACGTATTTTCTTAAAGACGGCGGCTGCAGGAACCTGGGCTATGACAACGATTCCTTATGGATACGCCGCCGAGCGAAAAATAAATATGGGCGTCATTGGATGCGGCTGGTACGGCATGGTCGACGCGCGGGCGGCGGTGAAAGCGCGCGATATGATGAAAGCGGGAGACGTCGAAATCGCCGCCCTATGCGACGTCGATTCCGAGCATCTTAAAAACAGCGCCGATGAAATAGAAAAGTTACAAGGCAAGCGCCCTACTGCTTTTAAAAATTACCAAGACCTTCTGGCTCTAAAAGAATTGGATGCGTTGATTCTCGCCCCGCCGCCCCATTGGCACGCCCTACCGTTTATAGCCGCATGCGAACGAGGCTTGGATATCTACTGCGAGAAGCCATTGGCTTACGATTTGCGCGAAGGCCGGGCCATGGCCGTTGCAGCGCAAAAATGCGGCCGCGTCATCCAGATCGGTTTTCAACGCCGCCAAAGCGGAGCGATCGACGCAGCCAAGAAATTCATTCAATCCGGCGGAGCGGGGAAAATTAATCAAGCGGAAGCGCAGATTCATTATAACGCTGGCGTCAAGGATGAAGACTTGATAGTACAAGACCCCCCCGCGTCTCTCGATTGGGATTTGTGGAGCGGTCCCGCGCCCAAATTGCCCTATCGGCCTCAAATCGGTCATTTTAAATGGCGTTTGGAAAAAACGACGGGACATGGCCATCTCGTGGATTGGGGGATTCATCTCATCGACGCCGCGCGCCTGATTTTGGAGGAAACGGCGCCCAAGCGCATCACAGCTTCCGGCGGTTTGTATTATTACAAAGACAAAATAACCACGCCGGATACGCTAACAGTCTGTTTCGAGTTCGAACGCTGCCCTCTCGTCTGGCGTCATCGCATCTGGGGGGCCGAGGAATACGATCCGAACGTCAGCAATGGAATCTTCTTTTATGGAGATTTGGCGACGGTATTCGTTTCGGACGACAAATGGATCGTTATTCCCAAAGGCAAAAATAAAGAACGGCGGGAAGAAAAAATCCAAACCGACGCCGGTCTCAACCACATGATGGATTTTCTCCATGCCGTCCGCAATCGAAAGCAGCCCAGCTGCCTGATTTCAGACGCATTCCATTCGACAGCCTCCGTCCAACTCGCCATGATCGCTTTCGAAACGCAATCGTCCGTGGTTTGGAACGAAAAAACGGAACAGATCGAAGGAAACGAAAAAGCGGACGCGTTGTTAAAACGCGAATATCGAGCCCCTTGGAAACATCCCTTCACGGGATAATCTGGAATAGAAAAAGGCGAAAAGGGAAAGGATGCGTTCTTTTCCCCTTTTCGCCAGCTATTTGAGTGCTTTTCCGAAATGTTTATAAAATCGGCTCTTTTAGGCGATCTCCGCCTTTTTCGTTTGGCTGAAGAGCGCGAGCGTCTCTTCGATCTTGGCGGCGGCTTTTTCCGGCTTAAAAGGCTTCAACAAGTAATTGTTGACTCCCGCCTTGAGCGCTTCATTGATTTGGGCTGGATCGGCTAACGCCGTTACCATCATGATGGGAGTCTTTTTGTCCAATTCCCGAATGGCTTTTACGGCGTCGATTCCTTTCATGTTCGGCATATTCCAATCCATAAAGATAATGTCGTAATTGTTGCGGGACGCCATTTCCACGGCTTCAATTCCATCCGTGGCTTGATCGGCCTGAGTAATGCCCGCTTTAAATACAACAGAGATGAGAACGTTTCGAGCTAATCTGGAATCGTCGACGATTAAAGCTCGCATGACTTTTCTCCTCCCTTAATTATTGTCTTTTTTATGAATCGATATTCTTATCGTAAACGGCCCCAACTCGCTGCTGAAGGGAACTTCGATCCAAGCCGCCATCGATGGATACTCCATTTGAAAGCGGTTGCCTCTTATTACGGTGGGAATCGTCAAGTCGACGGGGACTTTCACATCCTGGTTTAAAGACGCTTGAGCGCCTCCCGCCACAATATTGACGAATTCGGCGACGGCGTCAATCACCATAGAATCCACTACAACGATTTGGGACCGATAGGCGCGGCTAACCATAGCCAAAGCCGTTTTTACAGGAAAGGCCATGGCTACGTTTCCGCGTATGCAGCCGCTTAAGCCGATCAACGCGACAATATCGAGTGTGGGTGGAATCCTAGTGGTCAATGCGATATCTTCACGTACCACTTGGCAATTCAACATGGTTTCGAAAAGGTTCTTAACGCTTTCAATAAAGGGATTTATATACTCTGCTTTGATTGAATTTGAAGAATTTTGGAGCAATCGAACCGTTGTAAAGTAATCGTTATCGCCCATTTTCATAGCTGCCGGTCTCATGTGCGCCTCCATCGCATCAACAAGGATTTATTAATACGCCAATGAAGTCAAATCTTATTTTAGCCCCTAATTTGAATGTATTCTTTAATGATAATTACTTTATTGTAAATAGTCAATACAAATCATAAAAATTCGTAACTCTCCATACCTCCCCCCGAAAAAGGGGCAAATAAAATAAAAAAAAGGGAATTCTTAAAGAATCCGCCGTATATAGATTATACACTATAAATTTGAAATCATCCAAAAAAAACGAAATAAATGATTATTGCAATCTTGTTATTGCCATTTATTACAATAATCGCGGAGAGCGCCAAAACGTTACACTGTATGCTTAACACACGGATTTATGGATACATATCGATATTTGGGAAGAAACTACCGTAATGGAATAAAGCAAATAAGGGAGAAAAAAGCAGGTTACGATTCTTTTTCTTTGGCAACTTGTTCCAGCACTTCCGGCTCTACGAAAATTGGAGTATTGGTGCGGACGGCAAGAGCGATAGCGTCGCTTGGACGCGAATCGACATCGGCGGGACCGTTGGAAGTAGAAAAATAAATGCGGGCGTAAAAAGTGGAATCGCGCAAATCGTTGATAATGACCTCTTTCATCTGAGCGCCGAGACTATTTACGATATTGACGGCTAAATCATGGGTCAAAGGGCGTTGGATGCGGATGTCGTTGAGCGCCAAATGAATCGATTGCGCTTCATAATAGCCAATCAGGATCGGCATCAGCCGGTTCCCATACTTTTCCTTTAAAATAATGAGCTGGTCCGCTCCCGTTTCATCAAGGCGCAGTTCGTAAAATTCCATTTCGATCATAAATAACAACCCCTGTTTTTCCCCGTTCCGGTTCGCTAATACGCCGTTTCGACGGATCCGGTATTGGTGGAAATTCCCAACTGTTGAAATATTTTGCCAAGCTCCAGCGTCGGCAATCCAATGATATTATGAAAAGAGCCTTTAATTTCCTTCACCAGGACTTTTCCCCGTCCTTGAATAGCGTAGGCGCCCGCTTTGTCCATCGGTTCGCCGCTCTTCACGTATTCTTCAATATCCTGCAGCGACAAATTCCGAAAACGAACGGACGAACAGACGGCCTGGACGATCTGGATATTTTGTTTTTGATTGTATACGCAAATTCCCGTCCATACTTCGTGCCAGCGATTGGAGAGGCGGCTCAGCATCAGGAGCGCTTCTTCCGGAGATTTCGGTTTTCCCATGATAACCGCATCGACGGCGACGACCGTATCCGCCCCTACGATCAAGTAATCGGCGTAGGCTTGTCCCACTTTAACCGCTTTTTCCAACGCCATGCGCGAAGCGTAAACATTGGGCCGTTCTCCCAAAGGCGGCATTTCAACCAAATCGCTGGGAATCGTTTGGAATACGATATCCATCTTCTCCAACAATTTCCGGCGCCGGGGAGATTCGCTCGCGAGAATGATGCCTGAGAAAACGGGAAATCCCATTATCGATAATCCATTAGGAAGATTATATTATCATTAGATTATAGGATCAGCGGCGAAAAGCACAAAGGGACTGGCCTTCGCCTTTTTTTCCCCAATTGTCGGATTCGATCGATTGCAACCCCCTTTTTGTCAATATTGGCCGCCATCTCCAACACTCGCCGACGGAAAAACCAATTCGTACCACAAAGACGGCTGATTGCGCATAAGATCGACGACAACCGCCTCATCCGAAAATTGGATCGCCTGAGGAATAACTTCTTTGCGGACGCCGCGTTCGTCGAGAGAGAACAGTTTCGCGCTGACTAGAGGCGCTTCTTTCAAAGGCGGATCCGTTCGGCTGAACGTCAGTTGCAACGGAATCGCTTCCACCATCGGCGGACCTTCGCCCCATTGATTGCCCACGGATTCCTTGCCGCCGTCCTTCCATTTCATGCCTTGATTCTCCGCATAACCCGTCGCCGTCAACAGCCAGGAGCGTTCCTTGTTTTTCTCGCCCATATAGGTGAGAAGAATGTTGGCCCAATCTTGAATCGTCTCGCCGATCTCCAATTTTACGCCATGACCCAGATCGAAATGGCGCCCGGAAACGAAACCGACGAATCCCTTGGTTTTTTCCGCCCGGATCGCCGCGAACGATTTGCCTTTCATGGAATTGTCCCAGGTCAATTCGTCCGTATCGGAAGTCATGATGCGCGTTGTCGGCGGAACCTTGGGATTTTCTACAGGCTGAGGATTCTCTTCGAATCGCATTTCCGTCCGCATCCAATAAGGGGCGGTACTTTTTATCCCCGCATCGCTGAAGGGGCGATACCAGGTACTGCCGTTATGTTCCGTCAAGTTGCCGAGATATTCCCGATAGCTCATCGCGCCCACGGCGCGTTGCTTGGCTGGAGATATATCTCCTCGCAAAAACATATTGGCCGCCGCCGGCATGGCCAGCATTTTCGGCGTATTTCCGGCGATATCGAAAAAACTATTCATGGATTTTTTGCTGAAATTGTTGTTATGGCTATAGGCGAAGAAAAAGACGCCGTCCCAATCCTGAAACGCGGCGTAGGCCATCGTCAGAGGAATGCACTCGGAGGCGTAAGTATTGGGCGCAGGGTGGTTATATTCCGAAACGGTATAGGCGCGCCCTTCCACCCGCGCCTGCATCAACTGTTCCAGCGGATTGCTCATTTCGTTAAGGATGGAGTCGTTGCGGACATACCAATCAACGGCGTCCCAAGGCTTGTTGGGAAAAACGGGATGCCGCCAATAAGCGTGATGATCGATGAAATCGTTGGCCAATTGCGACGCAACGGCGCCGAATCCCAACTGCGTCCCGGCGATTATCGATTTCACTCCCAACTCGCCGCGTAAATATTGGTTCATATCCTGATAATACTGCGTCTCGCGTTGTACCAAAAATTCGATCCAATCCCGCTTCGCCGCCGCCGATCTCTCGCCGAAACGGCTGCGCGGAAGTACGTTGATCGATGCGTTTTCCAGACTCTCGCCCGCTGGAAGCCCAATTGGAGTCCCATCGATCAATGAAAACTGCGCCACCCATAATATGCCCAATTCATCGCCCAAATCGCCGATATCCAAGCGAGCGTCCGGTTCGTCCCGATTGGGGGAGAAGGACAATTCCACTTTCTTCCATTCGGAACCAACTTGGATATTTTTCGCTTCGTCCAATCCTTCCCAAGGACTATGATTCATTTTGACGCCAACGCTGACATCGCGAGATCGATCGGATTTCATCCAGGCTGAGAATGAATAGAATCCGCCGCCTTTTAAACTAAGGCCGGGATAAAAAGTTTGGACATGCCACGATTCTTTGCCAACAGCGGTCGTGGTCAATTTCAGCGCCTCGGCGCCGTCCGGCCCTTCGGGAACGATTTGCCTGGTTCCCTTCCCTTCCTCGATTTGTTGGAATACCCAATGATTCGCTCCCTCTTTCAATTGTTCCTGACCGGAACCGGAAGCAGCGGCGCGCCAGGCGGTTTGCACAGCGCCGGTATTGGCGTATTTCTTTTGCAGAAAACGATTCCAATCCAGTTGCAAGGGTACGACGTATTCCGCGGGAAGATCGTCCAAATCGCCGCCGCTCCACTTGCTCGCCAAGCCGCTTTCGTTATTGATTTCGATCATAGCGATGCACGGTTCCTCGATATATCGCGTTCCCGTGTAGGGATTGCGATGAGTCAACAGATCGCGGGCGTAGTTTTTCTGCAATTCGATCAGACGGGGAAAGTAGTGATCGACGCCCTTGTCGTAGCCTGGAAGTTTGTCCGCTTGCGGCAAACCGTCGGCGGCGACCGTCTTCCGGCCCACTTTCAAATTGATATTGGAATAAATTCCATGGCGTTTCAGTTGATAAATGAAATAATCGAAGCGGTCGAGATTTTCCGCGTCCAGCGCTTGTTTCTCCGGCGTTCCCTCTTTCCAGACGCCGTTAGGAGCGCGCAGGGTGTCCATATGATGATGACGTATTCCATTAATGCCGTATTTGGCCATGCGCGCAGCGACTTTTTCCGATTGTTCATGAGTGGGGAAATTGCCGCTGAAAGCCATGTTGACGCCAAGGATGCGAAAGCGCCGTCCTGCGCCATCGATGAAATGGCCGTTTTCGATATGAATGAAGCCGCTTTTGCCGGCGGGTTTGTCCAGCAAAGCGCTGACATTGGTTACACCGTCGCCGGCGTCATCCCAAGGCAGCAAAAACGGCGTCAACTCTCCCGCATTCAAAGAAACGGCAATGCCGGATAGAATACATAAACATAGGATTGAATTTCGGTCGCAGCGCGTCATGACAATGCTCCTTTATGGGAATGAAAGCTGTTTCATTATATCGCCGCCGCCGCCGGACGTCATCTCGTTCGGCTGCGGCTATTGAGATTCAAGGCCGGATTCGCTAGCTTCATGGTTAAACCCGTTGCAAAAAGGGGAATTATTCTATGGTTCGCATGATCCGTAAACCCAAATCGAAGATTTACGTCACCGAGGACAACCTGGGACAAACGAAAAACGTTATCGAGTTTCAATATTTCGACGCTCCGGACGCGCCCAATACCTGGAATCCCAATATGGATATTTTCGAGACGGAAGAGGACGTCGTCATCATGATCGAAGCGGCCGGACTGGACGAAGATTCGGTACGCTTGCACGCTATGGATAACCGCCTGGTGCTGACGGGCGAGCGCCGTTTGGAAATGGAAGCCTCCATCATCCGTTATCATCAATTGGAAATCCAGTTTATGCCCTTCCAAAAAACCATCATTATTCCGGGCATAATCGACGTAGAGAAAGTCAGAGCCAAATATCGCAACGGAATGCTTACGATCAGCGTGTCCAAGCGTTATCTCGAAGGGAATTGCGAAGAATGACCGAAATCGTTCAAGAAAAGATCGAGGAAGCAAAAATCCCCGACTGGCTGCCGTTGGTGATGTTGAATAACGCCCTCCTTTTCCCCGGAGCGGCGGCTCCCATCGCTGTCAGCAGCGACGAGGCAACCCGCGCCATCGAAATCGCCGCCAAAAGCAACCGCCTCTTCGCCGCCGTCGCGATTCGAGAGGAGCCCAAAAAAAACACGCGTTCCTATAACCATTTATATAAGGTCGGTTCCGTGGGACTTATCCTGCGGATGATGCGCGGCGCCCAGGACGTTACCCAACTTGTCGCCCGAGGCTTGCAGAAAATCCGCATCCTTAGCATCCAAAACCGCGACGGCGTTCCCTGGGCCAAAGTCAAAACCATAGAGGAAGACAAGCAATCCTCCAAGAAGATCGACGCTCTGACCCGCCAGGTGGCGCAAATGGCGGAAATGCTGATCCAACGGGCGCCCCTGATCCCGGACGAATTGCAAGGACTCCCCTCCTCTATGCAAAATCCCCACCGCCTAGCCTACATGGTTCTGAGTCTGACGCGAGCGAAAGTGCCCCGGCTGCAAGCGATCTACGAAGCGGAGACGCTGGAAGAAAAACTGCGTCTGACGCTGAAGGAAATCACAAGCGAATTGGAAATCATCAACCTGGGCGGAAAAATTCAAGAGGAAATTCAAAACAAGATTGGAAATTCTGAAAGGGAGTTTTATCTGCGCGAACAATTGCAAGCCATCCGCAAGGAACTGGGCGAGGCGGAGGACGAAAAAGTCGAAATCGAGGAACTGTGGGACAAACTCCAAAAGAAAACTCTTCCCGCCGCCGTCCGGGAAAAAACCCAATCCGAGATTAAACGTCTCGACCGCATGTCCGTATCCTCGCCGGAATATCCTATGACCCGCAATTACATCGAGTGGCTCATGGAATTTCCCTGGATGGAAGAAACGACCGACAAGTTGAATATCAACCAGGCGGAAAAAATACTCAACCAAGACCATTTCGATTTGAAAAAGATCAAAGAGCGCATACTCGAATTTCTCGCGGTCCGGAAAATGAATCCCCACATCAAAGGCCCCATTCTCTGCTTCGCCGGACCTCCGGGCGTGGGAAAAACCTCTCTCGGCCAATCCATCGCTAAAGCGCTGGGACGGAAATTCGTCCGCCTGTCGCTTGGCGGAATGCACGACGAAGCGGAAATCCGCGGACATCGGCGGACGTATATCGGCGCCCTTCCCGGCGCCATCGTCCAACAGATACGAAGAGCGGGCAGCATCAATCCCGTTTTCATGCTCGACGAAATCGACAAGGTTGGGAATACGTTTCGCGGCGATCCCTCTTCCGCCCTGTTGGAAGTGCTGGATCCGGAACAGAACCACGCTTTCCGCGATCATTACATGGAACAGGACATCGACTTGTCCAAGGTGCTCTTCATCGCCACCGCCAACAGTCCCGACCGTATTCAACCCCCCCTTCGCGATCGCATGGAGGAACTCCGCCTAGCGGGATATACGACGAACGAAAAAGAACAAATCGCCGTCAAATATCTGATCCCCCGCGCTATAGCTAACAATGGGCTGGCGAATTCCGATGTAGCGTTCGGCCAGTACGGGTTGAATTTTCTCATCCGAGGCTATACGCGCGAGGCGGGCGTCCGCAATCTGGAACGAGAGATCAATTCCATTTGCCGCAAGATCGCCGTCAGGAAATCTAAAGGGCGGTGGAAAAAGCGCAAAATCACTCCCGCCTTTATCCAGGAGTTGCTCGGCGTCGAACGGTATTTAGACGAAATGAAGCGCCGCACCTCGCGGCCCGGCGTCGCCGCCGGACTGGCGTGGACTCCCGTAGGCGGGGAAATCCTCTTCGTGGAGGCGCTGCCTATTCACGGGAGCAAGGGCATTTTGCTGACGGGAAAACTGGGCGATGTGATGAAGGAGTCGGCGCGAGCCGCTCTTTCTCTCATCCGATCACGCTGCAAAAAACTGGGCATCGACGAGGAATACTTTCCTCATCACGAAATTCACCTTCACGTTCCCGCCGGAGCCGTACCCAAGGATGGACCTTCCGCCGGAATCACCATGGCTGCCGCCATCGCTTCCGCCGCTATGAAAATCCCCATCCCCAACGACCTGGCCATGACGGGAGAAATTACGTTGTCCGGCCTGGTTCTGCCCATCGGGGGTTTGAAGGAAAAAGTTCTGGCCGCCCATCGCGCAGGCATCTATCACTTAATTATTCCCACCCGCAACGAAAAGGATTTGGATGAAGTGGATGCGAAAATCCTCAAAGACATTCATTTCACTTTCGTGGACGCTATCGATCAGGTGCTGGATATCTGTCTGGTTAATTCGAAAAATCGAAGAAACGCAGGGAAAACGAAACGAAAAAAACCGTCTTGGAAGTAAAACCGTTGGGACGTTTTTTTCGTTACTTTTTAATGACAAGACCGTAAATTCTTCGTCATGAATACTCCATTAAAAAAAATCCGTTTCAGGAGGTTGTACAATGACGCAAATGATTTTTAAGTTCCAAAAGCAGTCGATCGCATGGCTTTTCTTTTTCTCCCTGCTCTTCGTTGGGAACGCTCCCCTATACGCTCAAACCGAAAATCCCGCTAAAGCCCTAGCTCATGCTTTTCGCCAAGCGGTGGAGAAAGTGATCCCCGCCGTCGTCAGCATTAGTGCGGAGAAAAACGTGAAGATCAAGAAAATGCCGGAAATTCCCGGCGGACAAAAGGATAATCCGGATATGCCCAATTTGCCGGATATTTTCAAATATTTCTTCCCAGACGACATGTTCCGCATTCCCCAAGAACGAAAAAGCGCCTGGCAGGGTTCCGGCGTACTCATCTCTCCCAAGGGCGAAATTATGACCAATGTCCATGTCGTGGATAGCGCGGAAAAACTGACGGTTACGCTCGATAACGGCGACGAGATCGAAGCCGAAGTCGTCGCCGTAGACAAGGAGACCGACGTCGCCTTGATTAAACTTAAGCAGGACGGCGAATACTCCTACGCCAAGATCGGAGACTCGGATCAACTCATGGTGGGCGACTGGGTGCTGGCCATCGGCAATCCCTTCGGACTCAGCCAATCGGTAAGCCAGGGCATCGTCAGCGCCAAAGGGCGCACGAGTTCCGACGTTCCCATCGGCGGCGGCTCCTTTACGATCAAGGATTACATCCAAACCACGGCGGCCATCAATCCCGGCAACAGCGGCGGCCCCTTGATTAACATCGACGGCGAGATCGTCGGCATCAACAACGCCATCCAGACAGCGGGCGGCATTCCCGCCAACATCGGCATCGGCTTTGCGATCCCCTCCAACCTGGCGAAATTCGTCATCGACAATCTCCGGGAATTCGGACGGGTGAAGCGGGGATATATTGGCGTCAAGCTGAGCAATCTCGACGTTTCCGACGTGGCGAAATATTACAAGCAGGAATATGGAATCAACCACGGAGCCTTGATTGCCGAAGTGATGCCGGACACTCCCGGAGCGAAAGCGGGCTTGGAAGCAGGCGACTTGATTATCGAATATAACGGCGAAAAAGTGAAAGACGACGGCGCCCTGGTCAATATGGTTACGAAAACTCCGGTGGGATCGACGGTAACGCTGACGATTTTACGCCAAGGCAAAAAAATCACTAAAGAAATGGTCTTGACGGAACGGCCTTCCGTAGATGAACTGGCGAAGGTGGAAGAAAGTTCAAGTCCCGGCCAAGCCCAATCTCTCAGCGAGGAACTGCTGGACATGGCCGTCGAAACGCTAACGCCCGAAAAAGCGAAAGAGAAAGGTTATGACGAAAAGCAGAAAGGCGTCCTCGTTACGAAATCGATTCCCGGCGGCGCAGCGTTCAATGTCGGAATCCAACCGGATGACGTGATCGAATACATCAACGAAAAGTCGGTGGAAAACGCCCTAGAATTCAAAGGCATCTTGGAAAAAATCAAAGAGAAGATGACCGAAGAAAAAGACGACAGCCGCGTCGTGATGCTGCGCGTCAACCGGGCGGGCGGACGCGGCTTCCCTCGCTTTATTGCGCCAACTATCACTTTGGATAACTAAGTGGAATATAGCGGAAATCGAACCAGGCCGTTCGCCGGAAGACGGGCGGCCTGGTTTTTTTTTCTATAAAAAATGCTGCTCAAAAACGCCATTTTATCGCGTAATACCTGACTGGAGATTCCCATTGACAGAATAGAATTTCCATTGGCCGGTTTTCTTCCCATCAAGATACTTACTGACCGAACACGCCTCACTACCCTTTTAGTAGCCGCTGATTATTCCATTCTTCAGTTTACCATCCGCATCAAATTGGCTTTTGTCCATCTTCATCAGAGTTTTTAAAGGTTGGGAAAGACGATGTGAGGTTTACGTTGCGGTATCACAGAAACCAACCGCCTATCGTTCCGCTATTTCTGGGCTATTTGAATCAAGTTTCCGCAAGTATCGTTAAAAACTGCGGTTGTCACTTCCCCGTGCGTTGTAGGCGGCTGCGTAAACTCGACGCCAAGTTTTTCCAAACGAGCATGTTCAGCCTTAACGTCATCCACACCGAACGAAGTATAGGGAATGCCATCCAGAACCAAGGCTTCCTTGAATGGTGGAACGGCTGGATGAATGCTTGGCTCAAGCAACAATTCCACACCATTGGGTTGGTCTGGCGATGTGACTGTTAACCATCGATGCTCGCCTAGCGGCAAATCGGTCTTTTTAACAAAACCGAGCATTTTTGTGTAGAATTGTAACGCCTTTTCTTGGTCATCAACAAATACGCTTGTTACAACAATCTTCATTTCGAATTATTTCCTTTCTTTTTGTATTTTTGCAACCAGCAACTAATTAGCCGAGTAGCCTCTGGCAAATTGTTCGTATGCAATTTAGTGCGTCCTTTCCAACTAGTCCTCACCAAGTCAGCATCTTCTAAAACGGCCAGGTGTTTCGATACTGCTTGACGTGTTAAGGTAATACCATGTTTCTCAATTAACCGGACAACAATCTCAAACAACGATTGCTCATCGCGTATCGCCAGTTCGTCAAGAATCGTTCGCCGCGTCGAATCCGACAAAGCGTGGAATATAGAATCTAATTGTTTCGTCGTCCCGTTTGCCATGTCCTAATATTATTATGCAACCATTTGGTTGCATGTCAAGATGAATAACAGAAATTTTTTGGTTGATTTGGATTTAATCTCTTTGAATACGAATTTTTGCCTCTTCACTATGTAGTATGCAGTTGTATGAACAGGGGGTAGAATCTCCAAGAGTTGGAATTTCAGTTTGGCTCCAATCAGGTTAATCATCGTGATGAAAAATTTCGAATTGCGGAAGCCTCGCGAACTGGTTTTCACCACTGGACGGGCGTGAGCGGGCGGTTGGCTGCGGTTGCCGTCCTTGATGGCTAGTGGGCCGTCCTTCCGAATCCTCAGGCGCAGCCGATAGATTTGACGTTCGCTCCGTTGGAGAATTCCAGCGGCGGTTTTTACGGTCATGCGGCCAGCCAGGGTTTCTTGGATCACGCCGAGTTTTTGGGCTTCGTTCATGGTCAATGTCACCTCGTTCGCCAAAGCAGGAGACCTCCTTTCTCGATCTCCTACCATCGGCAATTTTCTTTACGAGGATGACATTTTCACTGTGGCGTTAGACCCTGACATTTTCACTGTGACGTAACACCATTTTATCGCGCGGTTGACAGACAAAACGCCGGACGATAATATTCTTTTCTTGAAAATGGTCCTATCGTCTAGGGGTTAGGACGTCAGGCTCTCATCTTGAAAACCGGGGTTCGAATCCCCGTAGGACCGTTTCTTCCCTTCTCTTTATCCGAAAAATTACCCCAAAAAATTCTCTGGACAAGTTCCTTATTTTCCGGTAGTGTTAAAAAGCGCTCCTTCCAAGAAAGCGCAATGCTATTCCGATTTGAGGGATGGGATGACGATCTTGTTTTTGTCCGAGATAGCGCTGCTGCGATAAAACATCGGCGCAGGGATGTCTCGCTATTTCTTTGCGCGTATTGTATATTTCCTATTTTTCTAGTTACGCTCTTCATTTAAACCTTTTACCGTCTACGGAAAGGAGAGAACCATGTCCGATGCGATGGAAGGAAAATCCGGACCGCGAAAAGAGCTGACCCGGCGCTTGTTTTTAAAAGGCGTAGGGTCCAGCGCCGTCGCGGCCCCCGTGCTGGCGGGCGCCGAAGCCCTCAAGGAGGCTCAGGCGGAGGAGACGAAGATTCTCGGCCCCGGCCTAATACCAATTCAGCTGGCTATTAACGGCGAAATCCGAAAAACCTTAGCCGAACCGAGAGAAACTTTATTGGACGTATTGCGCAACCGGCTTGACATTACCGGCGCTAAAATGATCTGCGACCGGGGATCGTGCGGCGGCTGTACGGTTTACATCGACGGTAAGACCGCCTATGCCTGTATGATGCTCGCCGTTCAAGCGCAAGGGAAAGAGATCGTTACGATCGAAGGGCTTACCAATGGCGATGAGCTCCATCCCGTACAAGAAGCCTTCATCGAAGCCGACGCGATGCAGTGCGGCTTTTGCACGCCCGGCTTCGTCATGTCGATGGCGGCCATCTACCGAGAGAATCCATCCGCTTCGCTGGAGGAAGTGAAAGAGGGAATCGCCGGACATATCTGCCGCTGTGGAACCTACTCTCAAATCTTCAAAGCCGCCGAACTCGCTAAAAGCAGGTTAGGAGGGAAATAAAATGGCCAAGAAACTATCCTCCCTCATTGGACATGAAGGCATAACCAAAAGGGTTGACTATGAAGTCCCGGAAGACGAGCCTGATTTTTGGGGAGCAGATTGCGAATTCGCCATCGCGGGCAAAAAAAGCATCCGCCGACTCGACGCCTTTCAAAAAGCGACGGGCAAAGCGAAATACGCCCATGACGTCAACCGCCCTGGAATGCTCTACGCCGCTCTGACCATCAGTCCCTTCGCTTACGCCAAAATCAAAAACGTCGATATTTCCAAAGCCGCCAAAATGCCCGGCGTCAAAGCGATCGTCGTTACTGGCGATAAAGAAGCCCGCTTCGCCGGTTGGGTGCTCGCCGCCGTGGCGGCGGATACGATCCAACAAGCCCGCGATGCGGCGCGCAACGTGAAAGTGGAGTACGAAGAACTGCCTTTCGTCGTCGACGGCGGCGAAGCGGTGAAAGAGAATTCACCCAAAATCCATGCCGAAGGCAATGTGAGAAAAGGCCGCCAGCAAGATCGCGGCGATATTCAAAAAGGATTACAAGAAGCGGAAGCGATCCATGAAGCGGATTACGAGACGCCCACAACGCCCCATAACACCCTCGAAACCCACGGCTGCGTGGCGGAATGGATGGGAGACGAACTAACCGTTTGGGACAGCACGCAAGCCATGTGGAGCAATCAACGCTCGTTGGCCCAGGCTTTGGGAATCCCCATCAACAAAGTCCGCATCATCACGCAATTCATGGGCGGCGGCTTCGGCAGCAAGTTGGGGCTGGAATCCTTCGCCGTTCTTTGCGCCAAACTGGCGAAGGAGGCGAAGCGCCCCGTCAAGTTGATGGCTGACCGCTATGCCGATACGACGGGCTGCGGCAATAAGCCCGCCGCCAAGATGAGCGTGAAAATCGGCGCCAAACGAGATGGAACCTTGACGGCCGTTTCCCTGAAATCTTACAACATTGTCGGCCATTCCGGCGGCGGCGGCGTCGCTCCTCCCTTTCTGGATTTTTACGATTGTCCCAATGTCCATATTGACGAATCCAACGTCTTGATTAATGCAGGCGCCTCGCGTCCCTTCCGCGCTCCCGGCCATCCTCAAGGTTCCTTCGGCATGGAGATGGCTCTGGAAGAATTAGCTATGAAACTGGGCGTAGATCCCCTAGAAATGCGATTGAAAAACGTCTCGGCCAGCGAGTTGGACGCTCGCGTTCATGAACTGAAACTAGGCGCCGAAAAGTTTGGTTGGAAGGACAAATTCAAAAAACACGGCTCCGCGACGGGCCGGACGCGGCGCGGCGTCGGCTGCGCCGTCACCTATTGGCCTTACTACGGCAGCCCCGGCGGCGCCATTGTTCGCTGCACCATCTTTCCCGACGGCGGCGTGGAAATGGCCAATAGCGTTCAAGACATCGGCACGGGCTGCCGCACTATGATCGCCGTAACCGCAGCGGAGACGCTGGGAATCGGCGTAGAATCGATTCGCGTAACCATCGGCGATACGCAGATCGGACTCATCGGCCCCACCAGCGGCGGCAGCGTTACGACGCCCACCACCGCTCCCGCCGTCCGTTCCGCCGCTTATAAGGCTCAGCGCCTATTGTTCGAAAGAGCAGCCCGGAAATGGGAAACCAACGTTGACGATATCGACTGCAAAGATTCCATCGTTTTCCGCAAAAGCGCTCCCGCGACGAAGATAGCGTGGAAGGAACTGGCGGCCATGATCGGCGGCGGCTCTATCGCCGCCTTGGGCGATCACGTCGAGCGCCCCCGCATTGAAGGAATGAATATCGGAACGCCGGTGCGCGGCGCTCAATTCGCTGAAGTGGAAGTCGACGCCGTTACGGGCAAAGTCCATTGCCTGAAAGTCCTCGCCGTTCACGATGCGGGGAAAATGATCGCCAAAGCCCAAGCCATAAGCCAAATCTGCGGCGGCGTCATCCAGGGCGTCAGTTTCGCGCTGCTGGAAAATCGCATCATGGACAATATGGCCGGACGCCAAGTCAACGCGAATATGGAAAATTATAAAATACTCGGCCCCTTGGAAGTTCCGGAGATCGAAACCGTCATCGTCGATGTTTTCGATCCCGTGAACAACGCCAGCGCCAAGGGATTGGGCGAACCGCCGCACATCCCCACCGCCGCCGCGATCGGCTGCGCCGTCGCCAACGCCATCGGGATTCCTATCCGGTCGCTGCCGATTACTCCCGATAAAGTTCTTGCCGCTTTGCAAGGAAAGGAGGGTTGAGATCATGAACCGATTCCAATACGCATCCGCCGCTTCCGCCAAAGAAGCCGTTTCTCTATTGGATAAGGATTTCGGGAAAACCAAAATCCTGGCGGGAGGTTTAGACCTGGTAGGCGAGTTGAAACAATACATTATCGAACCGGAAACCGTCGTCAATATTTCCGATATTAAGGAATTGAATTATATCGAACCGGAAAACGGCGGATTAAAAATCGGCGCATTGACAACCTTAATGCAAATCGCTCAAAGCGAACCAATTCGCTCCCATCACGCCGCCTTGGCGCAAGCGGCGAGTATGGTGGGATCGCCGCAAATCCGCCACATCGGCACGCTGGGCGGCAACTTGTGCCAACGCCCCCGCTGCTGGTATTACCGCGATGAAACCTATCCTTGCCTGAAGAAGAGCGGCGAGATTTGTTTTTCCGTCGCGGGCAGAAACCGTTATCACGCTATACTGGGCGGCTCGCCTTGCTTTATTGTTCATCCCTCCGATTGCGCCACGGCGTTAATCGCCTTGGGCGCTTCCATTCGCTTATTAGGTCCCGACGGTCCCAGAGAGCTGCCGCTGGAAGAATTTTTTACATTGCCGGAAGTGGAAGTAACGAGGGAAAATGTCCTCCATCCGCAAGAAATTATAACGGAAGCGGTTATCCCCGCGCACAAAATGAAAAGCGTTTTTCTGAAATTCAAAGAGAAAGACAGTTTCGACTGGGCCGTCGCCACGGTGGCCGCCGCCTTGGAATTGGAGGGCGGACGGCGCTGCGTGAAAGCCAACATCATCCTCGGCGCCGCCGCTCCTATTCCCTGGCGGGCTAAGAAAGCGGAAGCGCTGCTGGCGGGGCAAACCATCTCGGAAGAACTGGCGGAAAAAGCGGGCGCCGCTGCGGTAGCGGACGCAGAACCGCTAGAAGAAAACCAATATAAAGTTTCCTTGCTTAAAGCCTTGGTCAAGCAATCGATTCTGCAAATAGCCGGATAAAATTCGCCTCGTTATTTTTTCCCGGGAAAAGGCGGCCTCATGCCGCCTTTTTCTATGAATCGCAAACGCGAATTATCGAAAAGATTCCTTTCCATTTTTATGAAATTTTTGATATGGTTAAATCTATGAAAAAACGCAGATTTCTTTTTATTCGCGTCATGAATTGAATCAACGGATAAGGGGATAACCATGAAACGATGGACGCTAATCATTCTTACGTTATTTGGATTTTTCCATGCGAATGCTATCGGGGCCGAAAAGATCGCTATTATCGCCGACGAATGGCCGCAGATGGATCTTCTGGCGGAAAAACTGCTCGGCCAGGCGGGGTATGAAATCGATAAATTCGTACAGGAAAAATGCCCCGCCGATCTTTCCGGCTATTACGCCGCCTTCTCTTTTATTCACGGAAACATGAGCGCGAAAGCCGCCGATGCATTGATGAAATTCGCCCGCAACGGCGGCAGGTTGATCGTCCTGCATCACGGCATCTCTTCCAAAAAAAGAAACACGCCGGGATGGCTCCCTTTTTTAGGGATATACCTCGCGCCGAATGATGACAAAGCGGCGCCCTACAGCTGGACGGAGGATGTAGATTATTTGCTCGTGAATCTTCAGCCGCATCATTACATCTCTTCTCATAATGTGAAATACGATAAAACCGTTTCTTACCAATCTTCGGATTTCCCCAGTCAATCCATAGATGCTCCCGCGCTCGAAATTCCCGATTCGGAAGTTTATTTCAACCATCAGTTCATTGACGGACGCGAGAAAACCGTGTTATTCGGTTTTCTCTACGAAGATAAAAACGGAATAAAGACCATGCAGGATCGCGGCGGCTGGTATAAGCCGGTAGAGAAAGGGTGGGTGTTTTATTTCAAGCCCGGCCATTCCGTTAAAGACATCGAAAATCCCAATTATTTTCAAATTATATGGAACTGTTTAACCTGGAAGCCGTAATCATACGACTCAATGTTCTCGATAAGAGGCCTCGTTCGCAAGAATAGGAGCCGGTTATGAAAACTCATCGCCGTCATTTTCTAAAACAAACCTCGGCGGGCATGGCGGGTTGGCTCTGCTGCGCTCCGTATTTCTCGTCCAGCGCTATTGAAAAGGCGCCGTCTTCTCGGCCAAATATCCTTTTTGCAATCGCCGACGATTGGTCCTGGCCTTATGCGGGCGCTTATGGCGATAAAGCCGTTCCTACGCCCACCTTCGACCGCGTAGCGCGCGAGGGCGTCCTCTTCACCCAAGCCTTCGCAGCCGCGCCGCAATGCTCTCCTAATCGGGCTTCGATTCTGACGGGACGAAGCATCTGGCAGAACGAGGAAGCGGGAACGCATAGCAGCTATTTTCCCCAACAATTAACCGTTTATCCCGACATCCTCGAAGAAGCAGGTTATAGCGTAGGCTTCACCGGCAAAGGATGGGGACCGGGTAACTGGAAAGACGCCGGGAGAACGCGTAATCCCGCCGGTCCCGAATTCAACCGGCGCAAGTTGGATTCCCTTCCCGCCAACGGCATTAGCAATCGAGATTACGCGGGCAATTTCAAGGATTTTCTGGCAACGAAGCCTAAGGACAAACCCTTCTGTTTTTGGTATGGCGGAAACGAGCCGCATCGAAAATACGAAAAAGGTTCCGGTTTGAAAGCGGGACTCCCCATCGATCGGATTACCGTTCCGCCCTTTCTGCCGGACGATCCGGAAATTCGCAGCGACATCCTCGATTATTTCTTGGAAGTGGAATGGTTCGATCGGCAATTAGGGCTGATAGTGCAAGCATTGGAAGAAACGGGGGAAATAGAGAATACGCTCTTCGTCGTTACCAGCGACAATGGAATGCCCTTCCCCGGCGCCAAAGCCAACTTGCGCGAATATGGCTTGCATATGCCTCTTGCTATACGTTGGCCAAAACAGATAAAAGGCGGACGCGTTATTGACGATATCGTCGGTTTCACCAGCTTCGCTCCAACCTTTTTGGAAGCGGCGGGCTTGCATGTACCCCAAGCCATGTCCGGCCGCAGTTTCCTCCCCTTGCTCGCGTCGAACGGATCCGGTCTAGTCGATCCCGGACGAAATCAAGTGTTTGCGGGCAGAGAACGGCATTCGCACGCCCGTTATGACAATATGGGCTACCCCTCGCGATGCCTGCGCACTCCCGATTATCTTTACATCCGCAATTTCAAGCCGGAACGCTGGCCGGTCGGCGATCCAGAGGAATTTTACGATGTCGACGACGGTCCATCCAAACAATTCATGTTGAAAAACCGATCGCAAGAAAATCAAAAAAAGTTGTTCGAACTCGCTTTCGGCATAAGACCATCCGAGGAACTGTTCGATATCCGCAAAGATCCCGGTTGTCTTGTCAATTTAGCGGCGAATAACGAATATGAAAAAATCAAAAACGATTTGAAAAACGCATTGGAAAGCGTATTGAAGGAACAGGGAGACCCACGGCAGATGAG
>JBFMBP010000065.1:21463-32062 GCA_040755155.1 Candidatus Omnitrophota bacterium
ATATCCGCAAAGATCCCGGTTGTCTTGTCAATTTAGCGGCGAATAACGAATATGAAAAAATCAAAAACGATTTGAAAAACGCATTGGAAAGCGTATTGAAGGAACAGGGAGACCCACGGCAGATGAGAAATGGAGAGATATTCGACAGCTACCCGCGATTCGGGGCCATGAGGCCCGAGCTGGGAGGATTCGCCGAGCCAGGAAAATACAATCCGGCGTTCCAAAAATAAAAACTATTATGTAGTACATTATTTGATTATTACAGAAAATGAAAGCGCTCAATCCGTTGAAAACCATTCGCCTATCGAATCATGCGGCGATTCGTGCTCTTCAAAGAGGCGCATTACCCCACGAGATATCTTCTTGCATCCGGGAAGGCGAATGGTCTCCCTTATCCGGCCGCAAATATTCCGCACGCAGAACTTTCCCTTTCGACTCTCTATCTCCATGAAATGGAAAACACTATAATTTCAAAGCCATTGAAGCAATTTTCACCGACGAAACCGCCGAGATCGTCGTCGCAACCGTAAAAACATTTTATTTCGATAAAAAGGATTGAACCATGAAAATCTCCTACGATCTCGAAGTCGACGCCCTCTATATTCAATTCCGCCCCATTGAGCCCGGCCAGGCGAAAAACCGCGATCTGGAAAAAAACATCGCGGCGGATTTCGGTCCAGATGGTCTTCTCTCCGGAATCGAAGTGCTGGAAGCGTCCCGCTTGATCGATCCGCTAAACGAGAACTTCATTGTCGAACTAGCCCCCATCGCCCGAAAAATAGCCTGACGCCGCGCCGAAATTTATTCCACCTCCATCGCCCGCCACAGCAAAGACCGCAAGACCGCTAACTCCAAATTGATCGTTGCCGCCGTCAACACCCAACCCGCATTCCTGCCTGCCCATAGAATAAAGCCCTCCTTATTCCCTTAAAAAAACCTTCCAATTAGAGGGGATCAAAGGGGTTTATTGGGCGCGGAAGGAACAACCGTATATGTTAATGTCAAGATAAATTAGGATTTATAAGTGGAGTAAATATAGGAAGGTAAATTATAACTTTCTGATAAAAAGGGAATAAAAAATGAGGGAGCCGGGGCTCGAACCCGGGACCCCCTGCTTAAAAGGCAGATGCTCTACCGGCTGAGCTACTCCCTCATATTTATCTCTGGTATTGTTCAAAACCTTAAAAAGTATAACGCGCAATCGTTAAGCGGCAACCCTTGCGCGGTCAGAAAATTAATTTTACCGCTTCACGAAGCGCGCATTCCCCCAATCCCCATGGTCGGAATTGCTGCCGTCGCCGCCGTCCATTGCCTTTAACGTCAATACTTCAACGCCTTCGATATTCGCGTAGATTCGACGCGGCGGCATTCCCGCTTTGATAACCGGCGTTTCGAAGAGAACCGCGCCATCCCCCAGAACCATGAATTGCACCGAGGCGGGTTTGTCCTGCGATATCTCGTCATCGACCCCCGCATCGGCGATGAAATGGGTATACCCTCTCGGAACTTTCAGCGATATCTCCGAGTTGGCATGGACTCCCATTCCTTTGGGATACCATTTCTCATCGATCAATAAGCTGTTGCCATCCACGGTTTTATCCCGTATCGGCTCTTTCCACTCGAAGGATAGAACGTTTAATTCATCGATATCGCTGATATAGATATCTCTGGCGGGAATCATACTCCAAATCACGATCAACAAAATTATAACTGCCGCCGCTATGATCCCTTTATTCTGAAAATACATTTCGTAAGGATTCTTCGTTTCAACCATTTGAATTTCCCCGATTCGTTGATGATTCTTCTTCATCTCGCTTCACTCGTTCCAATATTTTTTTCCAATCGCGTACTTGTTATTCAGTAAAAAAACTCCCGCTCGCCATTGTGGGCGGCGCTTCGCTTTGAGTCCACCCTGCTAAGGTTAAAACGCCGATCTATCCCGCAACGTCCAAAGGGATCGTTTTATTATTTCATAGATGCGTCATCCATTAAAGATTCGCCTTACCATGAATAGTAAACCTTCCTGGATTCTATCCGTCCAGAGATAGACGAAAAATCTATCCCATTCCAATTTGCTTAGGTTTATTTCTTAAAGAAACAAGGATCGCCAATGACGGCGTGATCGGAGCGCACTCCATCCACGCCGCCGGTAACTTCGAGAATTAAATCCGCCAGTCCTTCGGCGCCGCATTCGAGTTTGAAAGACTTATCGTTCCGGCGCAACAGGGGACTATGCGCTAGGACGGCATCCTGCGCCAGGAGAAGAAATTCTACGGAGACGGGCGCATCCGGCGGCAAATCGTCCGATGATCCAACAAAAGCGCGGAAACGTTTTGCATCTGGCGGAACTGGAATTCGGATTTTCGTTCCCCCATGAATTCCCAGACCTTCTATAAAAACCTCTCCCGCGATTTTTAGTAAATTTCCATTCAACGAATGGTTTACGCTTGGCTCCTGCCAGCTCCATTCCAATACGCTCCAGGGCAATTGGAGAAGCGAAATCGCTTCATCTTCTTTCGAAAGGCATGATGAGGAGGCCGTAATCTCATAAACGAAAATTCCGGAGCGGATTTCGCAGTTTTTAAGTTTTAGCGCCGGAGGCGGCGGCTCTATGGGCGGTTCCAACATGAAAATTCTCCGCGTTGGATCCGGCTGCAATCCTTCCGGCCCGATAACGCCTGCGCCATTCAAAAATTCCCCAATTTCGTTCCAATCCGCATTCGCCCGCGGATCGTTCCAACGATAGACGCACAGGTCCTTGTCTTCATATTCGCCCGATTCGATCATGTATTTCCAAAAATTAACTTTTTCCCAATAAGCGGTTAGCGCAATTGAGCGCGGCGGTAGCGCATGTTCGATCTCTCGATCCGCCGCGTAAGCGAAAAAAGCGTTTCTTTTGGCGATCCAAGAATAGGTTGTCCAGGCGGATATCGACGCCGAAGCCATCATGAAAAACAGCAGCGTCCCTATCGCCAAAATGGGCCATCGCAACCACCCGAGCAACGCTATCCGCAGAGTCTCCGCTCCAACGGCGCTTAAAAGCGTCCCGCAAAGCATTGACTGTAGAATAACGGCTTCCCGGTCGGCTTCCGTCCAAATTCCAGCCAAGGCGATATGAACCAGCATCGTCCAGGCCAAAAAGATCAATTCCAATCTGCGCCTACGCAATAAATCGAAAGCGCCAAGCGTGGCTAGAAGGGCGTTCCCTATTCCAAATTGTTCCAGAAAAAACTTGATTCCATTTGTGAAACCTTCTTGCATAAACCATTTCAAATCAAGATGAAGCAGTCCTGTATTCGATCCTCCCAAACAGAAGCGGATAACGTCGCCAAGAGAGGAAAAATTATATAGATCGAAGGAATGGGCGCCCTGCCACGCCCGCAAGGGAATATAGAGTAAATACAATAGCGGAATCAAAAATAAGATTGCCAAATCCACCCAACGCCGCAGAGAATGGAACGAAACGCGCCCTGCCGTTAATATCGCCAGCCCAGCGCCTATCAACAAAACAACAGTCATCAGGTGATGGACGAATCCTAATCCCAATAAAAAGACTAACGCTTCAGCGGAACGGTTGCGACGATCCGAAAGATATTCGATCAAGAAAAAGGCGATTCCCGCCGTCAGCAGAATTTGCAGAGCGTAAACTTCCGCGACGGTGGCGGCGCTCCACACCGCAGGACGAACCATCCAAGACAGAACCGCGGCGGCGGAGAAAACGGCGCTTCCCGAAAGTTTCCATGCCGCACCCCAAAGAACAACCGCCATTAACGCCATGCCTGCTGCGGAGATCATAGCGATGCGTACGGCAAGCGTTCCGCCCGGCGCTTGTCCCGCCAGGTTTGAAATCAGCATATAAAAAGGATATCCCGTGGGGTGCGTCAAACCCAGTTGCTTGCCCGCAATTTGAAACTCCGGCGAATCCAAGGTTCCTCCGACATCGGGATACACTGTCGCGGCGTAGAGAATCAATCCGGCCAAACCAATGGCGAATCCTATGATCCAAAACGGTTTTCGATTCATAGTGATGATGGAGAGACTCTATTTAGCGGCAAATTCCTTGGATTTCTTCAGCAGGCCTTCGTAATTGATCGATAGTTTCATGCCAGCGAAATTGGCGTATACTTTTTCCAACTCATCCGTTTCCGCAACAAACTGAAGCGTAACGGAAGCAATTCCCTGTTCCTTGCCGCTTTCGGTTGCGGGCGCGTCAAGCAGTTTATAGCGATATTTCATAACGACGGCCTTATCCTTCACCTCCATGGATTCCGGCGCGCCCAATCCTTTTAATACCGCCTCCCGCATTGGCGGATGCAGATTCGCCCCCTTGAAAGCGGCGGAATCGCCGTAAACTTTATGATTTTTCGCGTCTACCCTCGCCGAACCCAGCGAACGCAACGAGTATTTCAAAAAATCCGCCGGAACGATTTGCAGAAAAACGGGAGAGAACGCGACGGCGGTCATTTTGGTCTTGGCGTTGAAATCCATTTCGAATACCAAGTTCTCGCTGCCATTACTGTTTCCCTCCGGCTGCATCTTGGCGAAAACATACGACCATCTCTCTCCTTTTCCCAATGGCTCTATGCGGCTGGCGTCCAATTTCGCCAAATAATGGATATCGCGGCTGTACAACATCGGATCGAGAAAACGCAGGATGAATCCATATTGAACTTCAACGGCAAAATGGCGGTCGAATTCCGATAATTGATCTTTGAACGTGAGAAGCCGCAAATAAACGCAGCCCATGAGAAAAAAGAGTGAAAAAGAGAAAACGATAAGCCATCCGATTTTACGAGGGCGTCGCCGCCGTACGCCAGCGGTTACTATGAAATTTTCCATTCATCCATTCCTTTGTTCATCGGGTGGAGCGCGCATAGCTGCGGCTCATGATCATTACTATATCGCAGTATAGGGATAACGTTCGGTTCATAAAAAAAGTTAACATAATTCCGCATTGTGAGCGGCCTTTTCCCGCCGGTCAACAGTCGATAGAGTAAGGAAGCGAATTTCAAATTGGTCAGGAGTTAAAACATGGAAACAAAAAAAGAAATTTCCTCTTGCGTCGTTCGCCGCGTAGAAGATGTGGAAGCGGTTCCCTGCCCCTGCGGCGCCAGCGTCCGGCTGCTAACAGCCCAAAATTCTCCCAATCTCGGCCTGCATGTTACTCACATCAAGGATTCCAAAAAACACTACCACAAGAAAACCACCGAAGCCTATTATATTCTGGAAGGGAGCGGTTATCTGGAAGCGGGAAATGAAACCATTGCCGCCGTTCCCGGAACCTGCGTCCTCATCCCCAAAGGCGTACCCCATCGCGGCTGGGGCGATTTCAAGACGATCGTTGTCTGCGTTCCCCCCTTCGATCCGGACGACGAATTTCTTATCTCCGATGGCGATCATTGAATATTGGATTGTTTGCATGGCGCATCATGTTCGATGAGATGTTCGAAACAAATATAACATTTATTTGTCGATCTTCTATAAAAACGATATACTATAATTAATTTATTTTCCGGAAAATTATCTGAAATGTTCTGTGTGAAGGTTCAGATATGCTCTTCTTGAATTACAATCCTCTCCAGAAATCTCATTGCGCTAATAAAACATAGCATCTTCGACACATTTCTTTCAAAAATGGAATTTATTGTCATCAAGACGTTTTATAGGTTTTTATGAATGGTTTGAAGGGATAATACTATCTATGGATAATGAATTTCAAGTTTCATTATACGATATGGTATGGTGCGTTTCCAATACCATAGATTTAATTAGTCCTACATTATTCGGTCATCATGCGCGAACCGCTTTTATCGCCGCTGCGATAGCGGAAGAACACGGACTTTCTTTTTACAGCCAGCGAAATGTGATGCTGGCCGGATTATTGCACGATGTGGGAGCGCTCTCTCTGCAAGATCGTCTAAGTTGTCTTACTTTCGAAGACGATTCGCGCGGCGATCATGCTCACTGCGGCTATTTCCTCCTCAATTCCTTCCATCCTTTAGCGCCCATCGCCTCCCTCGTGCGTTACCATCATCAAAAGTGGCAAGATGGCGCCGGGGAATTTATCGATGGCCAACCGATATCGCCGCTTTGCCATATTCTTCATTTAGCGGATCGCATTGATGCGCTCATCGATAAAAAAAGAGAGATTCTCGGACAAATCCCAAAGGTCATCGAAATCGTCGAAAAAAAATCGGGGTTGATGTTCGTCCCCGATATTGTTAAAACAGCAAAGCGTTTAGCGAAAAAAGAATCATTCTGGTTCGACGTCACTTCATCTGCTCTCACTTGCCGTTATTTAAGCGAGAAATTCCGGGCGGAAACCATATTTCTGGATATTGACGTTCTGCTGGAGCTCACGAAAACCATCGTCAGGATCATCGATTTTCGCTGCCGGTTTACGGCGACTCATTCCAGCGGCGTGGCGATGACAGCGACGGCGTTAGGCGAACTCTACGGCTTATCTCCCTTCGATCTGAAGAAATTGCGCATCGCTGGCGATCTTCATGATTTGGGCAAGCTCGCCATTCCCGCAGAAATCCTTCACAAACCGGAACGATTGTCGGCCGAGGAATTCAATACCATCAAGAAACACCCTTATTACACCTATCGCATCCTGGAAAGCGTAACCGGTCTCGACTCGATCCCGGAATGGGCCGCCTTTCATCATGAACGACTCAACGGCGGCGGCTATCCTTTTAACTTCAATCAAGATCAAATAAATGTTGGCTCGCGGATCATATCCGTCGCGGACGTTTTTACCGCTTTAACCGAAGACCGCCCTTATCGTTCCGGATTGCGTAAAGAGGGAGTCGCCGCCATCCTCAAACCCATGAGCTCAAATAAAGATTTGGATTCCGAAATAGTGGATCTGTTATTCGATCATTATGAGGAAATCGACGAGAAACGCCGCAACGCTCAAATCGAAGCCAAACAAGAATACGAAAAATTTACCGAATTGTCCCGCAATAAAGCCGCTTGAATTCCATTAAAAGGATTCCATTCTATTTAGGGAGAATAACCGGCTGCGCTTTGTAGTAATCCAATCCAGCATAATTGTTTTTTTACAAAGCATGACGAATCGCAAAAGATTTTGCCTATTTCAACGTCAAGTTCGATCCAGCCGCGACAATGCCGCCAATCCATTCAACCGATCCTCCCCGCTGGCAACATCCACAACATCGAGATTAGACGCATAACTTTTCCTTCTTTCCTAAACGGTGCACAATAAGAAAAATTCGGGCTTCTCTACAGCTCGCATTGAAATAGCGGCGGAAAAATCGGATGATCTTTGAACATTGAAATTCCCATTTTCGAAACGCTAAAAAAATTCGGGAGGAAAAATAATGAAACGATTCGCCATCATGATTCTTCTATTCGCCGCGATCGCCTCGATCGCCAATGGAGAGAACTTTCCCTTACGGGACGATGGTTCGATTCCCGTATGGCTGGCGGCGGGATCGCTGCCGTATAATCCCCCGCAAGACAAGGACGATGAATTGCGCGGCGGCTTCTACAAAGATTTTCTTAAAACCCAAGGCGGAGAGAAAAAATACTATCCCACCGAAAGCGAACGCATCGAATTCGAACCTGGTAAAACCATCACCTGGATTCCGGCGTTATGCGGCGCCGACGGATCGTTGGATTTCAATCAAATTTTTAACGAGAACTGGCTGGCGCAAGGCGTCGCCTACGCCTTCTGCCAATTGAACGCCGATGAGGAAAAAGAAGTTCTGCTTAAGGTGCGCAGTAATGATGGAGTGCGCGTATGGGTGAACGAGAATCTCGTTCTCGACAACCACGCCGCCCGCCGCCTCGATCAAGGCGAAGACCGCGTTCAAGCTACTCTTAAAAAAGGCGCAAACCGCGTGCTGGCGAAAGTGGATCAGCTCGGCGGCGGCTGGGGACTTATCCTTAAAGCCTTCGCCAGTAACGGCAAACGCCTGGAAGGCGTCTCTTCTTCTGTAACTCTGAAGGAACCGCTCAAGAACCGCCTGCAATCGGCGTTGTTTTCCAGCGGATCTCTGGTTTTGAATACGCCGGAAGGCGAGCGGCAAATTCTCGCCGCCGAAGTAGTATCGGGCGGATTGGACGAAGTCGTATTTCATATTGCATGCACTCATTGGGACAAGCCATTGGATTTCCCTATTGGCTCCGTGCCGATGGGAGCGCATCGTTTCGAATTCAAGATTCCCCCTACATCCGATCCGATCCAAGTAACCATCCAAACTGCTAATGAGAAAAAAACTTACGATAATATAACACTGCCCAAACCAAAACCTTGGACCATCTATCTCGTCCAACACACCCACACCGACATCGGTTACACCCGTCCTCAGACGGAGATTCTGCCCGAACACCTGCGGTATATCGATTACGCCCTCGATTATTGCGACCTGACGGATAACTATCCCGACGACGCCAAATTCCGTTGGACGTGCGAAACCTCATGGGCGGTGCGGGAATATCTAAAACGACGGCCAGCCGAGCAGATCGAACGTCTGAAAAAAAGAGTAAAGGAAGGCCGCATCGAAATCGCGGGCATGTTCCTCAACATGGCCGAGATCGCCGACGAAGCTTCCCTGGCCGCTTCCTTGCAGCCGATTCGAATCATCCATGATGATTTTGCAATTCCCGTCCGCTCCGCTTTACAGAACGACGTCAACGGCGCCGCCTGGTGTCTGGTGGATTATTTCAGCGGTATGGGCTTGGAGTATTTGAGCATGGGCATCAACAAAACCCGCTCATTACTCCCCTTTGATCGTCCCACGCCCTTCTGGTGGGAATCCCCCTCCGGAAACCGAATCCTCGCCTATCGTCCCGATCATTACATGACCGGCAATTCCTGGAAAATTCATACCGGCGATATCGAAGCCTTCAAAACTGGTCTTTTGAATTATTTAAAATATTTGAAAGACCAGAATTATCCTTTCGACTGCGTCGCTGTTCAGTTCTCCGGTTATGAGACCGACAACTCGCCCCCCGCGATGATCGAGTGCGGCCTGGTAAAAAAATGGAACGAAACCTACGCCTGGCCCAAATTGCGTTTGGCCACGGCGCATGAGTTTTTGGATTACGTAAAACAAAACCATGCGGACGAGCTGCCCACGCTGCGCCAAGCCTGGCCGGATTGGTGGACCGACGGCTTCGGCTCCGCCGCCCGCGAAACGGCGGCCTCGCGCGATACTCACGCCGATATGCACAACACGTGCGGGCTGCTCGCGATGTCGTCCCTTCTCGGCGCTGATATCCAACCGTCGGTTATGGATCGCGCGGCGGATGTTTTCGACGATCTTCTCTTTTACGATGAACACACCTATGGCGCCGCCGAAAGCATTTCCGATCCCATGGCGGAAAACAGCATGACGCAATGGGGAGAGAAAGCCTCCTACGCCTGGGAAGCGGTGAAAAAAGCAAGACTGTTACAGGAAGAGGCTTTCGGCCTTGTCCAGGATTTTCTGCCGCGCCTGGACGCTTCCTCCATCGCCGTATTCAACACCCTAAACTGGCCACGTTCCGGTTTGATCGATGTCTTCATCGATCATGAAATCCTGCCCCAAGGCCGCGAGTTCCGCCTCGTCGACGATCGCGGCCAGACGGCGTCCGCCCAAGCTCTAAGCAGCCGCTCCGAAGGAACATACTGGGCGATCTGGGCCGAAGATGTTCCACCAATGGGCTATAAAATCTACCGCCTCGAATTAGGCGGCGCTAAAGCGGCTTCGGAAACAGAGAAGCCCACTGATCTTAGGAAGATGGAGAATGAATATTACGCCATAACCTTAAATCCCGAAACCGGCGCCATCCGCAGCCTCATCGATAAAGCGGACGGCCGCGAATTAGTGGACGCCGAATGCCAATGGGGATTGGGTCAATTCATCTATGAAACGCTAGCTGGAGGCAGCAGGGAATTCCAACGCGACGCCTTCAAGCGAACCACGCTGCGCAACGTCAAAATCGAAAACGGCGCTTCCGGCCCCATTTGGGACAGCCGCTTGCTCGCCGCCGACGCCGACGGCTGCACCAATCCCAACGGCGTACGCTGCGAAATCCGCCTCTACCGCGCGGAAAAGCGCATCGAACTGCATTTTAGTTTACGCAAACTGCCCATCACAAATGCCGAGGCGGTTTATGCCGCTTTCCCCTTTAGCCGTCCTCAGGGGAAAATCGTATATGAAGCCCAGGGCGGCCTTGTCGCGCCCGGCGAGAACCAGATTCCCCGCAGTTCTTCCGATTGGCAAACCATGCAGAACTTCGCCGCGGTGCGGGACGCGGACAGCCAGATTATTTTTGTCAGCGGCCAGGCGCCGCTGGTCCAATTCGGCGATATCAACCTGGGCAAATGGCAGGAAAAGGCGGTCATCGAAAAGCCTTACATCTATTCCTGGATTATGAACAACTACTGGTTCACGAATTTCCGCGCCAGCCAGGAAGGCGAATTTCAATGGAGTTACGCCATTACGTCGACGAAAGACAGCCGCAACGCCGCCGCTTCCCGCTTCGGCTGGGGCGCCCGCGTTCCGTTGGCTTCCCGCGTGCTGCCGTCCTCTCCTTCTCCCAACCAGAACAAAGCGCTCGCCTTTTCTGCGTTGAATCTCGACG
>JBFMBP010000066.1 GCA_040755155.1 Candidatus Omnitrophota bacterium
GCGGGATTGGTATTGTTATTGGCGAGAGTCCAATAAACGCCGGTTTGGGGATCGCGGCGGATGGAGAATTTCGACATGCCGCCGGGAAATTCGATGAAGCCGGTCTTGGGATCGAAACTGACTTTCCTCCCTTTATCCTCCACGAGAACCATCGCGGCGCGGTCGGCGACGGGCAGGGAATTGGCGCGCAGAATATCGAACATGCGTCCGTCGGGAGCGATGACGATGTTGCCTTCCAGCCATCCCGCCGCTTTGCCGCCGGGAAGATGTTCCGCGCCCTTGGCGAATTCGGGAGGATCGGTCTCCTGGTCGTAGATCAAGTGGTTGCTCATGATCCAAGAGGAGGCTTTGAGCAGGTCGGCGTCCGCATCCGCCGAAATAACCAAAGCGCGGAATCCCGCCGGCCAGCTGGGCGGAGCGCAATTCTCGAAGGCGCGATAAAGGCGTCCCTTATGCTCGACAACGGGCATGGGAGCGCAATGGTAGTTAGGGCCGTCGGGCTGGCCTCCCGTTCCGGAAAAGAGAAGCCCGGTTTCCGCATCTATGGGTTTGGTCCAGGTTTCGCCGTTGTCTTCGCTTTTGCGGATAACGATGGAGCCATACTCTTCCGAGCAGCCGAGATAATAGACGGCGCCTTTATGAATAAACAAACTGGCCCAAAAATCGGTTTCGAAGCAAGTAACGAAACGCCAGGTTTCGCCGTTATTCTTAGACCGGAAAAGAAGGCCCATATTATTTCTCCCCGTTGCCGAAGAGCGAGGCGCGCCGGGGCCGAATTGATCCATCGCCGCCAGAATATCGCCGTTGTCCAATCGCACGAGAGTAGGGCTGCCGAGGTAGATTCCCGTACAAGGAGGGCTGAAATGGACGACATGCTTCAAGGGATCCTGTTCGGCGGCGAATCCAACCGATGACGCCGCGAGCAAACGGAAGGCGATGCAAAAGAAAATGGGACGTTGCAGGTTCATTCTATTTCCCTCGCATAATTTGATGCTCCCATTTTGCCTTGCTTTATCGAATAAGAAAAGGATAAACGCAACGCCGCCGCTTGGCGGTTTTCAGCGATCGGCGTATTATTTAGGAGCATCCCACCCGCGATTCGCGGGCTAAATCAGGCAGAAAAAGTAGACCCGCGTGGGGAAGGATTTCTCGCTATCGTTCGAAATGACAGAGTCGCAGCATGACAGAGTGGCAGCAGGAGAAAGACCATGATTAACGATTTTTCCCCGCCGCGCCCGACATCGCGCCATGTCATTTCGAGGGAGCGCAGCGACCGAGAAATCTTCAACCCCCTCTGTGCCATCTTGGCTCTTTCCCTACAAGAGGCTGGAAGCCTCTTCTACTCTGGTGTTTTATAAGAGTGATGGACTATCGGCCAAAAGAGACGATTCATGAATAACGAAATCAAAGACGAACTTTTCAGAGAAGAAAGTCCTTATTTCGAGTTGGATGGAAATTTATATTCTCCCTCTCTATCGAAACAGACGCGGTTGAGCATTGCCAGGAGAATCTACAATCCGGCGACGCTCCCTTTTTTCGGGTTTTTTTTCTTGTTTTTTTCCGTCATTCCTATTGCTTATAATTTTTTCCAGTTGCGGAAGTGGATCCATCTCTCCGCCTCCATCCTGTTAGCGCCCATGGTCGTATGGGTCTCCATACAGGTTTGTCCGGATATGGCGCAATGGATAGGATTGGAAATCGGACAAACATTCGTATATCTACTGAAAGTTCTTTTCATTCTCTTGGGCATCGCCGCCTTTACGCTGCAAAAACGGGATTACGATTGGTTTCTCATGGCGGGAGGACGGCCGCAGACGGTATGGAAAATGGCTGTCGCTTTGCTTATCGTTTTCGAAGCTTTCCGGTTTATTCTTCGCGCGATTCTCGAAACGGTCAGGAGCCTATAGACGATAATGGAAATTTCCTACGAGCGCCCCAGCGGACATATCGAACGCGGACGCGCGTTGCTCGATTTGGAGCGGCCAGAGGCGGCCATCGACGAGCTGCAAGCCGCCTTGGCGGAGGATCCGCAATCGGCGGAAGCGGAATGCCTGATGGCGTTGGCCTACGCCATGCTGGCGAATTATCCGATCGCCGAGCTACATGTCCGCAACGCTCTGACCCTCGATCCCGACAACGCTTACAGCCATTACGTTTACGGGATGATTTTGCAAGACTCCCAGCGGGACGGAGGAGCGGAGAGGGAGTATTTGCGCGCCATCCATCTTCTGCCCGTCTGCGCCGATTTCCACGCCGCCTACGCCTGGCTGCTTTACCGCAACGGCCAAATGGACAAAGCGAAAAAGATCGCCCGCAACGCGCTGCGGTTCGATCCCGAAAACGTGGAAGCCCTGCGGCTGTTGGGACATTTGAACATGGAAGAATTCGACGTGGACGTGGCGCAGGCGACGTTCCAACGGGCGCTGGCGATCAATCCCGAATCCTCCGGTTCCCACGCGGGAATGGGAATGGCTTACTTGCACCGCAACCAGGCGGACAAAGCGGCGATCGAGTTGCGGGAATCGCTGCGGCTCGAGCCGAACAATCCCTACGCGCAGGAACTCTATTTGCAATCGGTCAAGTCAAGGCATCGTCTCTATTATCTTTTTTGGCGATGGTCGCTTTCGCTGAAGCGCTTAGGGCGGACGAAAGCGTTTTTTTTGATTTTTGGATTGTGGATTCTTATCAACGCCATTACGACGATGCGGCAGAAGATGCCGGAGTTTTTCGACCGCCATCCCCTTGCCGATACGGCGGTATTGATTCTTGTCGTCCTCTATATTTTATTCTGCATCTATACCTGGATCGCCGATCCCTTATTCAATTTTTGCGCCCGGCGCGGATGGATCAAGTAAAGGATTCTTTCGCCTCTACTCGAAATAGATTGTATGAATGAGGAGGATATAGAAGATGGAAAAAGGAATGGTTTTTGAAAATTATCCTTTGTGGATGGTTCTCGTCTCCAATTCGCTTTCATTGGCCATCTATGCTTTGGGAATCATCCTCCTATACGAACTTGGAGCGATATACGCCGTTCTTTACTTGGCGTATTGCGTATGGATGGAATTCAGACTTCTGCGAGGCAGTTGCGCGAAATGCTATTATTACGGGAAAACCTGCTGCTTTGGAAAAGGGAGATTATGCTCCTTTTTCATGAAGAAAAACGAATCGCAAAAATTCGGCGAGCGGGAAATAACCTGGAAAGACCTTCTGCCGGACTTAATGGTTTTCGTCTTCCCATTTATAGGCGGAATCGTCTTATTGTTCCTTAGATATCATTGGATGATTTTGGTTTGGATGGCGGCGCTATTTCTTCTGAGTTTCCCAGGAAATGGAGTCGTTAGAGGTTCGCTGGCTTGCAAGTATTGCCGCCAGCGGGAACTTGGCTGTCCCGCCGAACGATTATTCAATAAAGGTAACGATTTAGCCAAATGAAGAATCGAGTGCAGTTTTATGAGAAAATCCATGAATTTCTCTCTATTTCTCCCCCAAGTTGGGGGAGATTAAGAGGGGGTTGTCGGTTCATCCTGTCAACCCCACTCTTAATCCCACCACATCTTGGGCAGGGAATCTTCTTCACTCGGCTAAATAATTACCAATAAAGAAAAGAAGCGAAAGTAGGATCATGAACGATAAAAGCAAAGAGCGGCTATCCGCGTTGACGGAGGCGCTGCGATTCAGTCCCGAAAATATCCCTTTGCGTAAAGAAGTCGCGAAACTCTGCGAAGAGATGCTGCGGTGGGACGAGGCGTTCGAGCATTACAGCTTTCTTTGCGGAGCGGATGCCGCCAACATTGAGCATTTCTTGGGACTAGCGCGCTGCGCCCTGGCGTTGGCGCGCTGGGAAAAGGCAGCGGCGGCCTGCCGCGCCGCGTTGGACAAGAACCGGCGCCACGCCCAAGGCAACTATCTTCTCTATAAAGCCTTGAAGGAAATGGGCGACCTGGAAACGGCGCGTAAGCACTATGAAATCGCCGTCGATCAAGACTCCGATCTGCAAAACGACGCCGAACGGGCGGAACTTTATCCCTGCGGCGAGAAGCCGAAGAGCGTTCTGCGCATCCATCGAACGCCGGAAGCGCAGGAATCCGCCTTCGATTTCGAAAGTCCCGCCGTCACGTTCAAGGACGTCGGCGGCCTATCGGATTTGAAAGAGACGATCCGGCGCAAGATCATTCTTCCCTTTCAAAATCCGGAGATTTTTAAAGCCTACGGCAAAAAGACCGGCGGAGGCATCCTGCTCTATGGCCCGCCCGGCTGCGGCAAGACGCACATCGCCCGCGCCACGGCGGGAGAATGCAACGCCCATTTCATCTGCGTGGAAATCAGCGACGTGCTGGATATGTGGTTCGGCGAAAGCGAGAAGCGGCTCAGCGAATTGTTCAACCAGGCGCGCAGCCATACGCCCGCCATTATTTTCTTCGACGAACTGGACGCCATCGGCGGCGTGCGCAACCGGATGCGGGAAACTCCGGGCAAAACGCTCGTCAGCCAATTGCTCGCCGAAATGGACGGATATCAAACGCAAAACGACAACATCCTGGTCATCGGCGCCACCAACGCGCCTTGGCACGTCGACCCGGCGCTGCGGCGTCCGGGACGCTTCGACCGAGTGATTTTCGTTGCCCCGCCGGACTTGCAGGCGCGCGCGGAAATCTTGACTATCCACTCCCGAAACCGCCCGGTGCAGAATGTGGACTTCGTGAAAATCGCCAAGAAATGCGAGGATTTTTCCGGCGCCGACCTGCGGGAGGTTATCGAAAAAGCCTGCGAAGAGGCTATGATGAAAAGCCTCGAATCCAACCAGATCGAACCGGTAACCATGAAGGATTTCGAGAAAGCGGCCGCCTCCCACAAGCCCACGACGAAAGAATGGCTGACGACGGCGAAGAACTACGCCGCCTACGCCAACGACGGCGGCGTCTATGACGAGGTTATGGACTTTTTGAAGAAACGGAAAAAATAGGCGTCAAGAATTGGATTTCACCGCATCAATTCTCGGCTTGTTTATCATCCTCGAATAAACGCTTCATCTCTTCCAATGAGAAGCCTTCTTTATCATTTTGTCTTTGGTAAATATCGCTCAGGTATTGCATCAATTCTTCATTTTGACCAAGCATCATCCTGAAAACGGCAGTTGAAGATAATATAATAGGATGCAAGATGAAGGAAAGAGGATAGATAGAGGGGATAGGGGAGAGGACGAATAGAAATGAATCACCCAGCGGGTGAGAAGGGATTAATACTCTGCGAAGACGAAAAAACCTCGTTGATTGTCGATACGTATTGGGGACGAATCCATGTAGAATGGGACGAGCAAGGGAAGGTGACGGCGTAGGGACAGTTGTCGTTTTATATCGATTTTTTGAAGACGGGGGATTTATTTGATCCCTGGGTCAAGGATTGTCCCTTGACGTATGCGAGTCCCAACGCCCCTACGAAAACCGACGTGTTGGGAATCCTTCTATTGTCGATTCTCTCCGGCCATACGCGCTATGCGCACATCAACGCCATTCGTTTCGATGCGGTCAATCCGGAATTGTTGGGGATGAAGAGAGTGGTAAGCGAGGACTCGGCGCCTCGGGCGTTTCAAGGGGTGGAGGAGGCCGCCTGCGAAAAATGGCTGCAAACCCATTTGCGCCGTGGTTATGAAGCGTTGTTGTACGAGCCGTGGATACTGGACTAGGCAAATCCGGCGCCGGAGGCCAATCGACCCTGATCGTCGTCAACGCCCACAGCAAAACGGCATGGATTCAGAAACGACTGCAATCGTTGGCGGCGTTTCTTCTCGAATTAAAGAGGAATGCAGAGCAGTTGGATTGGCAAGACCGGTGGCGATTGATTTTGAGCTGGGCGTTGCAGAAATTTCTGCAAGGAAAAATACTTGCCCGCCCCAAATGGCTGCCGCAAATGGGCTGAACCGCCAATCAAGCAGGATCGCCAGGAAGGCCTAGAACGGCTTGCGACGGAGAATTCTGCGTCGCAACTGCCGTTTTTAGGATCATTCATCATTCAGGAATATGCTCGCGGTGGATCACCGCATGTTTTCGGATCAAGGGAAGGTTTTCTGGCGCATCTCGCAAGTAAATGACGTATCCGCCCGATTTATGGAGGACTTTGACGTCGTCGTAAATCAAATACCACCCCTTGAATTCGCTGCGCAAGTATAAGTCGAGGGGCTGCCGTTCGTAGCTGATGATAAAGTTGATTTTATATTTGTCGAGCACATACTCCCAATACTCTTTACCGCTCTCAAACCAGTCTTTCAATTCCGGGAAATTGGAATGGTCTTTTAAAAACTCGCCGATTTGATTTTTTCTCCATTCCATATCGGTCCAGCGCCCATGATCGTCGTAGACGCCGAAAGGTACAGCGAGAGCGTTGTAGACGGCTACTTTTTCCTTCGCATAGTAACTTCCCCACATATCGAAACGGCTGTCGGTGAAAATTTTCATAATTTCGGGCGATAAACGATAAATTAAATAACCCGCGAAATTGTCGTCGTTGAACATGGGGCCGGGAATCTTATAGTAAACAAGAAAATCGACGGCGTTAACGGGATAACGATCCTTGATGTAACCGTCTTCCGCCAGATAGGGAAAATCGCGATAATTTTGCAACCAGATTTTCCCCGGACGCAAACCGAAGACGTAAGCGAAAAGGATAAAAACGAGGATAACGTCGATGTGATGCCGCATAATCCATGAAACGAGCAGACAAAGCCTGCCCCAGATGCTGCGGGAATACTCCTTAATGTCTCCAGTCTGGGGAAAAAGCGCCAGCCGTTCCTCGGCGAAGGCGCTGATCAATGGCGGAACCGCCACTAGCGCGAAGAGAGGGATATGCCGCAGGTGATTCAGCGCCTGATGCGCGAAAAATACGATGGCCAATCCTTCATAAATCCAGATCGATCCCGCCCGCAACATCGGCAAAAGCAGCAACCCTAACAGAATCGCCTCGAAGGCGTTGGCGTAGTGCATGTTCGGCGATTGCATTTCCCCCAGATTGCGCAGCAGCCAATGGTCTTCCATCACTTTTGCGGGAAGCAGATGCACTTCATAAGTGAAGGGATTGACGAAAGAAGCGAGAAAAACCGCCAATAAAATGATTGAACTTTTCCAAAGACGTTGAAACGACGGCGCGGTCGGATTTTCATTCAACCAGGTTACCAGGCAAAACCACAATTCGCTGAGCCACCAAAAAAAGATGAGTAGTATCCCGATAATTCCCCCGCCATGCAGATTGATCCATACGATTTCGCCCAAAATAGCGGCGGCAAACGCTAATTTAAAATGCTCGCCCAATTGAAAAGAAAGAATAATATGAAAAAAAATAACAATAAAAAGGTAGGTGAATATGGGCGGCCGGAGGAATAAGGTTCCATGAGAAGCGAGGATGACGATGATGGCGCCCAAACACGCCATTTTCCAACCTACGCCGTTGCGCGCCATGTAAAGTATTAATAAAGCGGTAGTTATGGTAAGAATGATCGATTTAAAAACGATGGCCCCTTGCAGCCCCCCTGCGGAATAAGCAGCGAAAAATATTAAATCCGATAGCCATTCGTGGTTGATCCACGGCGTTTTTTCGCCGGTAAAGGTAAAAACGTCATAGGGAGGGAAATGAAATCCATTTTGTAAAAAATATTGCCAAAGATATTCCCCCGTTTTAAGATGCCACCAACAATCGTTTTCGCCGCGAATGGGAAACATCCCCGCCCAAAACGCGCCTGCCAGGGTGAGGATCAACATGATTCCAGCGATCATTCTCATGCCCGGAGCGTAATTTTCTTTTTCGATCGGCTCGTGATTTGATTTCCAATTATACGCAGCATTCATAGCGGTTGATTACCATTCGGCCTTTTGCGCCTCGGCATCCTACAAGAATCGCTATTGAGTTAAGAAGTCAATTTCTGCCGGGCGGCAATAAAAAATACCCCTTCATGGGATACGACAAGAGAGTATCCTGTTGAGATACTCTTATATCAATTCTATGGATTTCATCGCGGCCTTAAAAAGAAAGCATCGTTTTTACGGCGCGAATTGATTTTCAATACATAATTAAATGTAGGCTTAAATCCTTTTTTATCAAGTAAAAATCGATTTTATTTTCGCGCCTTAGAGAATGGAGTCTTTGCTAAAGTTTTTCTGCGAAACGTTACCTCTCTCGGCTCTTTATCTCAAGTAGAAAAGGCTGATTTCGCTGAAATATTACATGGAATGGTCTTTGCTATTTTTAGTTATGAAAGAGTATACCGGTTTTAGACGAAGAAAGCCTATAAAAATATCTTGCAATTCTTGAATTTTATGTTACAATATAGTAAAGGATAATTAAAGTTGTCCGATAATACTAAAAGGGATGAGGTTAATCGCTATGGTCTGGCTCCAATTCATCGAGCAAGAAAGATCGTTAGGGAGAAAGAATCATGTCTGCAAAAGCCATAAAAAAAATGAATCAAGCGGCTGTCGAGGTCGATGAGTATACGGCCAAAATGGACCGGATGGTCATGGATTTGAAAAAACGCAGCGATGAAGATCGCGTAAAACGCGCCAAGACGATGTTGTTGTTTATCGGAATTGGATTGGTGATAACCGCTGTCAGCATCTTCATCATGTTGAATACGGGAATGAGCGACTGGAATTTAGGTTTTATATCTAAATCAAGATGAGCGATCAAACGCCAAGATCGATTCGAAAAGCCGGAGATATCCAAAAAGAGGCGGGTGAATTCCTCTTTGTTAACCTCTTTTTTTTGCCTCGTATCGCTTCGTTTTTTAAAAGGCTGAAGGTTCATTTCGGTTGGTTCGGTTCTTTTTTGATCTCGAAAGACTTCTTGAAACGCAGTATGCCCAGGCAGTCCCGCATAAATTCGGGCGATTGCAAAATCAGTTGTTGCCGCCGCAGTTGGAATTCCTTGTTCCTGCCTTTTCCCCGGCTTTCCGTATCGAACCATTGATATTCGTATATTCCCTCGATCGTGTGAAACGTTAATTGGACTTGCCCCAATCCGGGTTTTTTGCGCAAAAGCCAAAATATCCGGTCGTTTCCCGCCATGCTTTCCACGAGCAAGCACGCGTCTTTCGGCTCGGCTTGAATCGGCGATTTGGAGGGGGGACGAGGTCTTCCGCCTAATTCCACGTAAGATAAAAAATCCAATAGCGTAGCGCAAAGCGCTCGGCTGGAATCGGGGATGCGAAATCCATCTCTTCCTTCGATGGGCGTTAGAAACGAGCCGCTGCAGGAAGCCGCCGCCGACCAAAAAATATTGCGGATAAATTCTTCATATTCGTTTTCGCGACCTGTCCACGTGGATTCCCCGATAAAAACCGGTTTTTTGCAATCCCGCGCCATCTGGATATATTGCGACGCGCTTTGAGCGGCCACATAGGCGTCTTTGGACCGGATGTGAAGCAAGAAGAAATCCGCCAGCGAAACCAGTCCCATGAGTTCCGGCTGCAAGGCCGTCGGCAGCGTATTGGGCATAAAGGAGATCGACTTCAATCTGCCCGGATCGTTGGTTTCTATCTCCTTAGCAATCCTTTCAAACCAAACCTGGGCAGAGTAGATCGTCTCCTTGTCCGGTTTCGCCTCCGAATTCCACGCATCGGCGCCCCTTGCGATTTCCCAGGCGAGAATAGGGCGGTTTTTATATCGCGCCGTCAGCTGCTTCGTCCGCCGAATCGCCTGCGAACGGGATTTCTGCAGAAGGAAGAAATCGGATAGGTTTGCGCGCCAGCCCCCTTGGCTTCGATTGTAGGGATGATGCTCCCAGTTTTCCGACATGGATTGCAGATCGAACAGAATCAATATAACAGCCATTCCCCTTTTTTCGGCGGCGTGGATCAGAAAATCCAATCGAGATAGAACGGCGGAAGTCAATTCGCCGTCGCTGGTTTCCACTTCGCTTAACAGCGCGCCGGAATTTAACGCGGAGTCTATGGCGATGCGTAGGACGTTGATCCCATTCCCCGACCATTCCGCGATGTCGCGTTCGGCTTCTTTGTCCGTCAGGCGGAGATTCATTAGGAATCCGGCGTTAGCGCCGATGGGGAAAAAAGGTTTTCCTTCCTTCTCGAAGAGATAAAAATTGGCTTTATGGATCGATATCGCCTCGCCGCCATAAGCGCCTCCGGTAACGACGAATAAAGGAAACAATAAAAGAAAATAGGCTATTTTCATAAAGAAGCGCAAGGCAGGCTCAACGCGAAGCATGGCCCGCCATTCTCCTTACTGGCCCGTAGCCGCTAAACACTCTCATGAAAGCATTAATATCGTAGGATGGGTTGCGTCGTTTGACCCATCACTTTTTCGATGCCATTCTATCGATGGGTCAAAAAACGCGACCCATCCTACTTTTCTGTTTTTCGATCAATCTGCGGGTTTGTTTTCGTCTACGTTGACGAAGGCGTTGATTTTAAATTTCATCGCGAATTCCGACGGCAATTCCGCTTCGTTGATGTTGGTCTTTCCGCTCAAATCGATGACCATATTCGACTCGGTTTTCATCGATTCAATCCGTCCTTTGTCCAGGTTGAATTCCAATGTCCCCTGGCCTTTTGACGAGTATTCCTTGAATTGAAACTGCAATTTTACCAGCCCCGTGTTCTGGCCTGACTGGGCGGAATCGACCTGAACGTTTTCGTTCATCATGCTGGTTTGAGTGGAGATGCGGGCGATCGTCTCGTTTTCTCTTCGATAGACGCTGTCCAGGGTGTAGGTCGAATCCACAACCATCTCTTTGGATGCGGCGGTAAAAGGCACTGTCTTTCTCTCCACCCAGGAATAGCCGATGGGAATCGCCTTTTCAGGAAAACGCAAGTAGGGATTTTGCTGCGTCGTCGATTGGCCGGCGTCCGACATTCCCTGCAATTTCATTTTTTGCTGGTTCGGCTCTTGGAGATAATGGAAAACGCTGCCGGAAGCGTTGATTTTGATCTTGATCTTTTCTTCGCCCATTCCCCAATCGGATATCAAATCGATGGCTTTTCCGCCGCCCAGCATCGGATCGTTCATTTCCATTTTCAAAAATTCGGCTTGGACGACCGCTTCGCCTTGGTTATCCACATTCAGCGTCTCGAATCGCATAACCGATTGTAAGCCGCCTTGAATGGGCAGTTGCTCTTTTTCCGAAGAGGGCTTTCCATCGGCCGTCAATTTGTTCATCGTAACGGCCCCTTCTTGCGTGACCGCGTATACCAAATAGCACACTTCGCCCTTATGGAATTTATTTTGCAAAAGAAACGCTTCCTCCGCCCTCGACGGCGCGGCGAAGACGAATCCGAGGGGGATGATAATAAGGTAAAACCATGAAGAACGAGACATTTAATTCTCCTTTTTATCGATCGAATAGGATGATCGTAAGATGGGTCGCGTCGTTTGCCCCATCATTTTCTATGTTCATTAATTGCTACGGTTGATTTATGTTTCTAGTTCAAACGGCCAGAATAGGCTAACGAATCGCGAGGGGAATAGTTACTCTTCGATCCAGCGTTCTTTACCATCTGCGAGACGTTCTTTTTTCCATAAGGGCGCGCGTTTCTTGATTTCGTCCATAATATATTCGCATCCCCGGAATGCATCGCGCCGATGAGCCGCCGCCGCGGCGATCAGCACCAGGTTTTCTCCCGGAGCCTGCCTGCCTTTGCGATGCGTTATCGCCGCATCCGTCAGCGCGAATTTCTCTATGGCTTCCCGGCGGATCGCTTCCAGGACTTTTAACGCCATCGGCTCGTAAACATCCCATTCAACGGAGATGACAGGCGTTCCCTCATAGCTGGTCTCTCTAACGGCGCCCGTAAACGTTACGATGGCTCCAGCGCCGGTTTTGCGGAGGGTTTGCACCGTTTTGTCTACGGAAAAGTCCTCCGTCTGTATGAGGATCACGATCCGCCTCCGCTGACGGGAGGAATGAAAGCGAGAACATCGCCGTCAGTCAGTTCCGCGTCCGGTTTGCAATAGCGCTCGTTCAAAGCCATAGCCAGACGGTCGAAATCAGATGCGGCGCCGGGATGCAGCAAGCGCAGCAGGTCGGCGGCGTCTTTCGCCGTCCCCTTCTCCATTTCCAATTCCATCTCGCCGGTTTGAATTTTTTCCCGCAGAGATGCGAAAAAAAGGCAGCGGATTTTCAAGGATTTATTTCTCTCCTGGTATGAGGCGTTCTTTCCCGCCTAAGTATTTATGTAAAGCTTTAGGAATCAAAATAGTTCCGTCTTCCAGTTGATTATTCTCCAGAATGGAGACCAACAGGCGCGGCGTCGCCAGACCCGAACCGTTCAGCGTGTGAACGAAGCGCAGTTTGTTATCGTTTTTAGGCCGATAACGGATATTGCCCCGGCGCGCCTGATAGTCTTCGCAATTGCTGCACGAGGAGACCTCGTAATAAGAGTTTTGCCCCGGAAGCCATACTTCCACGTCGTAGGTTTTCGCCGATTGGTTGCCGATGTCTCCGGTTACCAGCAGCATCGTGCGGTAATGCAGTTCCAATTCTTCTAAAACATGCTCGGCGTCCTTCACCAATTTTTCCAGTTCGTCGTAAGAGCTTTCCGGCGTAGTGAATTTGTACATCTCCACCTTATTGAACTGATGCACCCGCACCAGTCCCCGTTCTTCAACGCCGGGCGCTCCCGCTTCCCGCCGAAAGCAAGGAGAAAGAGCGGTATAGTAAAGGGGAAGAACCTCTTCTTCCAGGATTTCGTCTCGGTAGAGGCTGGTCATGGGTACTTCGCTGGTTGGAAGCAGATAAAAAGGATCGTCCTTGCATTTATAGAGTTGATCTTCGAACTTGGGCAGGTTGCCCGAAGCGAACGTCGTCTCCCGGTTGAGCAGAAACGGCGGGATGATGGAAATATAACCGCGATCACGGTGATGTTCCCGCATGAAGTTAAGCAGCGCCCATTCCAACTCGGCGCCCCAGCCGATATAGAGAGGGAAGCGGGAACCGGCGATTTTAGCCCCGCGCTCGAAATCGAGCAGATTGTGTATTTTCCCTAGTTCCAGGTGATTTTTCGGTTTGAATCCGAGTTCTTTTTTCTTCCCGAACGACCGGACTTCCACGTTGAATTTTTTATCTGGATTGGTAGGGACGGATTCGTGAGGGATATTGGGCAGCTCTGAGACTTTGGCGTATAGGGCGTCTTCCAGTTCGCGCAGTTGGGCGGATTTTTGCTTGATTTCATCGGAAAGCGATTTCATCTCCAACATAAGATCGTCGACGTTTTGCTTCTCTTTTTTCCGTTGGGGAATCTCCTTGCTGACGATGTTCTGCCGCGACCGTTTTTCATCCGTTTCCGCTTGCAGCGCCCGGCGGCGGGCGTCCATTTCGACGATTTCATCTAACGAAATGCCGGCGTCTCTCCGGCGCAATTGTTCTTCAACCCATTCTTTTTTCTCTCGTATCAGTTTGATGTCCAGCACCCGATTGTTCCTCCCGCGGCGATGATGCGTAATTTTTGTTTTGATGAGAGCCTCATGCAAAATTCCTTTATTCCTCCCCCAAGTTTGGGGGAGGTTAGGAGGCAATGTCGTTAAGTTAAGGATAGACTAATTCCTTAATCGAAAATATCAACAAATCTAATAGCATGAATTTGTTGAATTTAAAATCCCTCACCCTAACCCTCTCCCAGAGGGCGAGGGAATGGAATTTCGTCACGTTATGTCTTAACTTAATGACATTGGGTTAGGAGGGGGTTGACGTAAGTCCATTAAAATCAACCCCCCTCTAACTCCCCCCATCTTGGGGGGAGAATTTTAAGACGGATTTCATTAATTTTGCAAGAGCCTCTAATTAATCGATTTCGGATTTTTCTTTTTTCAATAACCGAATACCGTCGATCCGCATAGTTTTATCGGCCGATTTGCACATGTCGTAGATCGTCAGCGCCGCTATGGACGCCGCCGTCAATGCTTCCATCTCCACGCCGGTTTTCGCAACGCAGCGAGCGGATGCGACAATGCGGATGGCGTCCCGCTCCAGTTCGAACTCCACCGCCGCTGCATCCAGCGGCAAAGAGTGGCATAAGGGAATCAACTCGTCCGTGCGCTTGGCTGCCTGAATGCCCGCAATCCGGGCGGCGCAGAGGACATCGCCTTTGGGAAGCGAACCGGCGCGGATGGCTTCGACCGTTTCCGGCGCCATGCGAATCCAGCCTTCCGCTTCGGCGGTTCTCCGCATAGGCGGCTTGGCGCCGACATCCACCATCTTGGCTTGTCCGCGCTCGTCCAGATGAGAAAAAACGGAATTCTTGTTCATTCTATATGGCCTGATCCAAACGGATAAGTGGGCTTGCTCGGCGGATAATCGCAATATTCATGGAAGTAATGGTAAGAGAAGCGTCCAGAGTAATAAAGGCCGTTCGAACCTATAAACAGCGATTAGTGGTTAGCCCCCCTACCGAGGAAAGGCTCTCGGCGAATACAGGAAAAAAAACTCTGCCGCCCCGCCGTTGAAACGGCAGGCTATTGTCGTTTGCCCCTTTAAAGGGGCATTTGAAAATAGCCCAGCCTTTCAAGGCTGGGATGACGACTTGCCCTGGCGCCCTGCCTTTTGATCCATCAATATGTAATATCCGTTAAAAAGACGGGTTAAAAAACACGATCCATCCTTCTTTTCTACTATTTCCAGGAAAGGGATAAAAACGATTCAAGATAGCCGTTTTGCAGGAATGAATCCGCCGCTTTGAGAGTTCCTTCCTGGTTTAAGCCCCAAAGCGACGCTTTGACGGGCGTTTTTTCCGCCATCTGGACAAAGGCGCTCTCCTCGTCCGACCAGGCTACGGGAATCGATTTATAGATTTCCGCCGCCGCCGCATTGACGCCGGGACCCCCGACTAAAATGACCGGGCAGATATGGAACAATTCGTTTTCCATATACCAGCGGTCGGAAACGACGATGGCCCGCTGATGGCGGGTTGCCCCGCGCGCATCAATCTTCTCTTTAAGAAGGTATGCGATAGGACGGTCTTTTTCCTCAGGCAGGAGTTCCGAACCGGTTACGATCAGGATGGTTTCGTTGATGTCTACGCTCACTCGCCGATTTCGCCTTTCGGGATGATGGATCAGGCGATGAGCGCCGCGCTATGCGACAAAGCGCGGGCCAGCCTGACGCAGCCTTCCTGCAATGGCTCTTCGCCGATCATTCCGAACGAAATGCGCAGGCTGGAGCAACGCTGGGATTCGGCTCTATCGCAAGAATAGCAAAGAGATCCCGGAACGTATAGCACTTTTTCTTTCAACGCTTGCCGAAACGTCTCGCTCTCCGGTCCCGTATCTATGGAAGGAGGAAGAGTAATCCAGGTATAAAAACCGCCGCTTGCTTTCAGCGCTTTCGCTTCTGGAGGCATGGTCTCTTGCAGGATTCGCCAAACCAGGTCGCGCTTATGTTCGTAGCGGCGGCGCAAAAACCGCGTATGCTCGTCGAATAGCCCCGAAAGCAGAATCCGCTTTATGATTTGTTGGCATAGGTTGGAACTGCCGAAGTCGTGATTGCCTTTGAAATCGGCCATTTTGTCGATCAGGGCTTTGGGACCGGCGCAGAAACCGAGCCGCAATCCCGGCGACAACGATTTGGAAAAAGATTCCGTATAGAGAACCAAGTCGTTATTGGCGTCATGCGATTTGATGGGAGCGGGCGCATAATCGTCGAAGACGAGACGGCGATAGGCGGCGTCTTCCAACAACAAAATCGGATGCCCTTTCTCGCGATAATCGTTTAAAATCTCCATCAGCCGCTTGCGCCGGCCGCCGCTTAGCGTAACGCCTTGCGGATTGGTGGCGTAGGACATGGCGTAAATCATTTTCACTCGCCCGATTTCGCCATTCGCTTCCAGCCGCGCCAAGCATTCGGCCACTTTTTCCGGAATCAGGCCGTTTTCGTCTACATCGACGCCGATCGTCCGAACGCCGCGCGTTCTCATGGCTCCCAATACGACAAAATATGTCGGCGCTTCCAATAGGACTATATCTCCCTCATCCAGTAGAACCTCGGCCGCCAGGTATAAAATCTGCTGCGAGCCGGAGCCGAGGAGTATCTGGGATGCGTCGATCTCCGCCGCTGGATGCAATACTCCTTCCCGCCGCATCCGCGACAAGAGATGCTGGCGCAATTCCAAATCGCCCAGCGTCGTTCCGTATTGCAACGCCGCCTGGCCGGAAACAGGAGCGCTCATCAACTTGGCGATTAGCGGCGAAATTTCGGCGTGAGGCAGGGATTCTTGATCCACGAAGCCCGCCGCCAGCGAGATCAAGCCGGGAACTTCCAGCGCCTGCGCCATCAACCAACTGATCTCCGGCGGCGGCGTCCGTTTACCCTGAGCGGAAAATCGTTCTTTCCAATCGATCGGTTTCATAGCCATTTCTCTCTATAAATGAAACAAGATAATAATCCCTTCGCCTTCTGTTGAATTGACGCTCCGGCGGAGATTTTCTATTATTAATAATAAACGGCGGGGGACGGAAGGCGCGGTCTCCGAACGGCTTCATTTTATCCGATGGCGGCGAATACGAAATATGAGACAATTCTCTCCAGTTTCCCTTCTTTTCATTTTCGGTTGCGGGATTACGATCTGTGCGCTTATGCTCGTAGTCAATATTTCCGGATTGGGAACGATTCCCAAATGGTTTTTCGAATTTTATCTCTCCATCCTGGCGTTGATTTTCTTCTGGTGGCCTATCGACTTGTTGGTTCATTGGGAAAAACGCACCGATAACGCCCGCCGCAAAGATACGATTATTCTGATCGTCGTATCCACTTTTATATTATTCATTTATCCCTATTATTTTCTGGTTACTCCCTTTTGGCCGACGGCGGCCATAGCGTTCATCGTCGGCGGCATTCTGCCGTCGGCGGCGATTTTTTATAAAAAAATGAAAGCCCGCGCTTCCTGCGCCGATCCGGCTGTTTATCAGCGCCTGGCTTTGACGAACGAACGCGTGAAGGAGTTCATGAAATACTTTCCCGATCATCGGCAATACGTTACTGGCTTATCCGCCGCCGACGGCGACCGCCTTCATTTCCTTATGCACCATCGCGAGCCTTACCAAGATATCCGAGGCGCGCAGATCGATTATGTCCTGGATATTGGCATCGATCGCCGCTTGGGGATCATTATCGGCAAAGAACAATTGCAATGCTACATCTTCTTCAATAGCAAGGAGGGCGCAAAAATCGGATTTTTGCCCTCCTCCAACATCGGACGCGCCCTGGATTACGGTTTCAGCGAGGAAGAGATTCAAGAAGCGCTGAAGAACGCCCATAGCGAAGAACAACACTGGCCCGCCCTCAAGGACGATCCCCTCATCATCCAGCATTATCCCGGCAGAACGGCGAGGTTGAGATAAATTCATGATCCGTTTTTTCTCCGCCGCCGCGTTATCGTTCTGCTTTATCCTTAACGCCGCCGCCAATCAAGTGGTCTTGATCGCAACCAGTCAAACGCATTCCTCCTTCGAACGCTGCGGTTGTTCCGGCCATTACCAGGGCGGCTTGGAAGCCCGCGCCGCCTATTTGGATAAACTGGCGGCGGAGAATGTCCCCTATATCCTTATCGACGCCGGAGGCTTTTTGCCGAATGAGACGGCGCCCATTGACGCCGCAACGGGAAAATCGTATTTCGGCGCCATGAAAGAACTAAAGTACGATCTAGCCCTCCTAGGCCCGCCGGATTTGGCATTAGGCCAAATTTATCTGAAAAATCTGGCTTCGCAAAGCGTCTCTCCCATGCTTCTGAGTTCCAATCTGGAACTCGGCGATGAATCGTTTTGGGCGCCGTCAACGGCCATTATCCGCGACGGCGTAAAAATCGGCTTCGTCGGCGCATCCTCTTTCCGAACTATGAGAGCTGGCGGATTTTCCATTCTCCCGGCGGATAAAACAATAACGGATCAGATTCGAATCCTTCGCGAAAAAGAAAATCCCGATGCCATTGTTCTCCTGGCCTACGAGCCATCCAATCTCGTTCGATCCTGGCTGGCGCAGCATCAAGAATTGAAGATCGATCTGGCCATCACCCTCGATCTAGGCCAGGATTTGGAAAAACAAGGGGAAACGTATATAGCTAATGCTCCTCAAAAAGGATATCAGGTTGGAAAAATCGTTCTCGACGTTGCGCCGGGGAAGGGAATAGAAACTGCGGTTTATTCCCGCGAAACCATCGATGCGCAATGGCGCAACGAAGCCATGCGCGCCTATATTAAGACGGCTTACGAGAATATGATCGATGAATTGAACCTCAAAATCTCCGGCCCCATTCCCCTGCAAAATTTCAAAGAGGAAGAAAATCCCTCCCACTCCTACGTCGGAGCGAAGACCTGCCGGGGCTGTCACGAAGCTCAATACAACCAATGGGAACAAACCGTCCACGCCCGCGCCTTCGATTTGTTGCTGGATAAAAACCGCCAATGGATTCCCCAATGGCTAAGCCGATGCGTCACCGGCTATGGAAGCAAAACCGGCTTCCAATCCTATCCCGAAACCCTAAGCTTTTTGAACGTCCAATGCGAAACCTGCCACGGCCCCGGTTCTTCTCACATCGAAGGCGCCGCATCCGGCCCCATCCGCCGCGTTCCGCCCAAGGAACTCTGCCTCGAATGCCACGACCGGGATTTCTCTCCCAAATTCGATGTTCTATTCGATTTGTATTACAAGCAAATTGTTCATTAGAAAAAAAAAGTAGAAGAGGCTTCCAGCCTCTTGAAAGTTGTAGGGCAGGGTGGCAAGGGGAAAGCGCCGATGAAAACTGGCGTAAGGAAGCGGATGAAAGTTCCGTACAGTGAAGGTGTAGCGAACCACGCTGGCCCCGAGTCATGCGCCGATGGCCGCGAGGCCATAGG
>JBFMBP010000067.1 GCA_040755155.1 Candidatus Omnitrophota bacterium
TGCCCGGCTACCATCTTTATGCCGGCTTGTTCTGACGTTTTCCCGAAAAAACCGCCGTCCTGGCAGCATTGAGGAGTACCATCGCAATCGTTGCCGTCAATCAACCATAAATTTTTGTCAAGATGCAACATCTCTGTAGCATTGGTTATCGTGCGGATATCGGACATGGTGCGGGCGATTTTGGCGCGGATTTGAGCGTTGAGAAAATTCGGTACGGCAATGGCGGCTAGAATCCCGATAATCGCCACGACGATAAGCAATTCGATAAGCGTAAATCCTCTCGCCTTCATGTCGAATCATACTCCTTCCGCATTCCAATTATCATTTTGCGAATATAATTCCTCGGCAGGCGAGACGCCTGCTCTACCCAGGTTATTTCATTTGGAATAATCTAAACTCTTTTTATTGTTCCCACTGCTTTTCTCCGCGGGTATAACAGGCGTCTCGCCTGTATCGTACCGATTGTCATTAAAACAACTTATCCGCCGTATTGCTTCTTGTTGGATAGAACGCCTCCCGGCGTAAGACGATAGATGTCTCCCCCCGAATTAAGACCATTGGAAGCGTCGTAAACCAATACTCCCGTCGGAGGACTGCCGCCAATATCCTCTTTTTTATCCGGCCCCCGGCTGACGGTCAACATCACGCAGCCGGAATTCACGGCTCGAGTTATTGGTTCCTCGCCCCATGTCCATCCCGCTTTCTTCATCTCTTTGATATTCCAGCCGGGATAAAAATCTTCGTGCCCTCCCGTAAAGCGATGGATATTGTCTTTGAACTCCCCCAGGGAAAACCCATCTTTCGGAATTCCACTCATATATGGGATGGGCGTCGTCAACGCCGGATAGATGAAAACCGAATACCAGTTGATGCCGCCAAAAAAGGGAAAACTATTGTTATCCACATTGTAAGACATAAACGCCGTGCTCAACGCCTGCATGTCGGAATGACAACGCGCCACTTTGGCGCGAATCTGGGCGTTGAGAAAGTTAGGAACGGCGATAGCCGCCAACACCCCGATAATCGCGACGACAATCAATAATTCAATCAGCGTAAAGGCTTGACGAGTAATTTTTCCGTTTTCTTGTTTTCTTATCATCGCATTATCCCCTCTCGCCGTTTGGATTGTATGAGATTCGTTTTCATCGATTGTTTTTATAATGACAAGGTTCGAATAATTCAATTCATTTCTCTTGAGCCTCTTGCAATACTATATTATTCCTCCCTCAAGCTTGGGGGAGGATAGGAGGGGGTTGAGATAAGTCTAACAAAATCAACCCCCCTCTAACTCCCCCCAAGCTTGGGGGGAGAATTGAAAAGTAAATTATACCATTTTTGCAAGAATCTCTCTTGATATAAGGTAACAGAAAGCCATCGCCGACGCAAGAAAGTATTGAGATTCAACCATTTGAATTCATGACCGAGGATAAGAGCGCTTGAGGAAGCCAATTTTAATAGTAGGCGGCGAGAGTTTTTAGCGATTAGACGTTGGCGGAGGATTCTTTCTTGGCCGATAATTTCTTCATTAAGATCAGAGTATTTTTCCCATTTTCACGAAAATAATCCATCCCGTCGAGGAAGCGGGTCATGATATAGCGTCCCAGGCCGCCCGCTTTGCGATGGCAGATGTCGGAAGCGAAATCGGGATTGGTGGGCTTCGTTTGATCGAACGGCTTTCCTTCGTCTTTGATGGTTACGATGAATTCGTCTCCCCGCAGTTCCCATTGCAGCCAGATTTTGCCGTCCTCCCGATCGCCATAGCCGTAACAGGCAATATTAGTACAAGCTTCATCCAGGGATGTTTCCAATTTCCAAAGATTATCGTCTTCCATCCCCGACTGCCGGGCGGCATCGCAAACCAAGTGGCATATATTCGGCAGTTCTTCCACGCTGGCGGGAAAAATGGCGTTAAATTTCAGTTGATTGTTCATTCAGCCTTTCCACCCGGATAGCAATACGGATGCATTCTAAGAAAAACCATAGTAGATTGTACCACAGGAAAACGCAACTGAAAAGAAATGATGGGTGAAGAACGATAATTATCGCTTTTCCAACAAAATTTTTATTCAAAGAATACGAAAAAGGGCGCGTCTTTTATCCGGGATAAGGATTAAGCCGCGCCCTGAAACATTTATCGCTAATATTAACGATTACGGGATGACGGTAATAATATCGCCCGAACTCATCAATCCGTTGGAAATTTCGAATACGCCGGGGTAATTGTGCACCAAGTCCGGCCCGATGCTGACGAAATACCGGCCTTCGGGATAAGAGGATCTCGCCTTATCGAATAATGGCTTCGATGCTATGAAACGCAACGTCAAATCCTCTCCGGCGCCTCTCGCGGGAATTTTACCAGCATCGAGTGAGGCGTTGCCGTAAGCGCCGCCGCTGCACGTATAAAACGGTTCGGGATGGAGTACGGGACGGGCATTGGCGTCGCTATACATCTTCGATTTGGAATTTTTATAGGCTTGGAATATATCGATCGGCTCCGTCGAGCAATAAGCCACCGGCGTTGTTAGGCCATTGCCCCAAATATTGGTTAGATGGGAAGGGGGATGCAGAGGATAGGAACCCCAATCCGTTTGATACATCTGGCAGCCGGTGCTCAATGTCTTCATATTCGACGTAACTTGAGCCAATCTTGCCCGCATTTGCGCATTTAAGAAGTTGGGGACGGCGATCGCGGCCAATACTCCGATGATGGCCACAACGATTAACAATTCGATGAGAGTAAAACCAGCCTTTTTCATTCTGCAAACTCCTCCAAAACACAAGATTTATATATATCTATCTTATTTACCAAAAAATATCAGTTCCGTCAACTATCCCCCTCTCTATAACCGCTGTTTCAACAAAAAAAGATTATTGAATTCCGTTTATATCTAAATATAATCTTAATATTTTATTCTGCTATGAATTTCCATTAAATGTCAATATCATTCGGGTATTTTTTACATTTTTTTTATAATATTTCCCATAAACAACCATCTGTAATCATCATACATGAAATATGACGAATTATCGACTATATTGATTGAAGTTTCATGCTCAATTGATGCTTTCATTATAATGGAATTTCCGAAGACGCCCAATAGGATTTTTTTCTTCTTTTTTCGGGATGAAGTCTCTACGATCATGCGTTTCCTTTGATAAACTGGAAGAAATATGGATGCGGTGGGCTACGATTCGCTTTGAACCCACCCTACGGTTTTACTAACCAAGGAGGAGCGCCATGCCGCAGCGATTCTACCGAGAAGCCAATGACGATTATACGATTGTGGACAGCCTTAAGGATTCTCTGCGGTTTACGACTCGCCGCTGTCTGTCCGTTTATAAAGGAAATCTCTGCGCCAATTCCACTTTCGTCGATCCCGAAGGGCGGCCGCAGCCGTGGCACGAATTCGGCGAGTTGGAAGGCGTGGGTTGGGCGGCGAACGCCGTAGGCGGAGCGGGCGAAATCCTGCGATTCGCCCGCACGTTTAACGATGCGCGGCTGACCTCAATCGGAACCTCTATTCTCTTTCACGCGCTTGAAGGCGGCTTTTTTCAGGACGACGGCTTTCTTTATCCCTACCGCGATATTCGAACCGACGAACGGCGTTTGAATTACCTCCACGACAAAAAATTCGACAACTGGTTCTGCCCCGGCTCATCCGCCCATATCGTTCTGCAACTCTTATGGTCGTCTGACGAAGCGCCGGAACCGCTCGCTTCGCAATTGATCGAAGCCGCCCTACGGACAGCGGATTGGCTATGGAAGAACGTGAAGCCGTGCGCCAACGGCTGGTATCCCCGCCGCTGCCAAAAGGACGGCTCCCACGCCAACCATAACGCTTGGGGCGGCGTTCCCGATCCCCAATTCGACCATAGCGGAGACGGCGCTTACTTGCTTTGGCTCTGGTGCGAACTGACGCAGCGGGGATATCGGAATTGTTACAAAGAAATCCAACGAGCCGCTTTCGCCTACCGCGATATCGGCGGCGCTTTCGGCAGCATCAACCACGACACCTACGACGATCATGAGAACGTAGCCTACAGCGTCGGCTTCCGCGCTGTCACCCGCGCCGCCGATCTGCTGCGCGATACGGCTCTCTACGACTGGGCGCTGTCCCAATGCATGCACGGCCTCGAACGCTTCGAGATTGGCGACGACCGCAATAGTCTAGCTACGCGCGGCCTACTCTTCATGGAAGATTCCTGGGATACCTCGTACCTTTGGGAAAACGCCGAAGCGGCGATGGCGATGTTCGAAGGCGCCAAGGCGACGCGCATCCAATCTTACGAATTAAAAGGTCTCAGCATCCTGCGCGCCGCCGCTCTGCATCACCACGGTTCCCACGGATTCCTGACGGAAGGCGTAGATTGGAACAACCACAACGGCCAATGGCGCGAGGTGGAGGGGAAAAAGATACCCATTCACGTGAACGGCGTCGAATTCGGCGACGTAAATTACACGCAGCCTTTCCTCAACAATATGCACATCGCAACGCCGACGCTCTATTACCTCGAACAGTTAGCCAAACGCGCCCGCACGGCCAAGGGGCTGCAATTCCGCGATTTGGAGGATCATGTCTTGACGGTTATATCGTAAAGGAAAGCTGGTTGGCAAGGGCAAGGTTGTTTCTGCCCTTGATCTATTCCAATAATTTATATTCGTAAATTATGTTACGCGGGATGAAAAACAAGTTGAAGTTGTTTTCTCATCGTATTGAATCACGAATATGCGAAAGAAAAGGAAAGACGCGAAAAAAGACGTAAAATAATTCACGTAAGGGATTCATCTCCAAAAGGGATTTTTCCGTTAAATCAGAAAGAATCCGTGATATCTGTGATTCAAAAATTTCGTGGAATTCGAGCTTTTTCGCGTCTTCGTGATTCAAAAACGTAACAAAAATATTGCCCATGCGCCGCTCAGGGACGGTTTACCCACTTTGCGGGCAGGATGCCCGCACTCCCAGGCTGCGTAACATGAATTCGTAATACTTTTTAATTTTGAACGTTACATTGAATGAAAAAGTAATCGGTCAACGCCAGCGCCATCGGAGGGAAAGTTATCATGTGGGTGCTATGGATTTTAGCGGGCGTCATCGTTCTCATCGGCGAAATTCTTACGCCGGGCTTCGTGTTGGGGTGTTTCGCCGTCGGTTGTTTTGGAGCGGGCGCCGCCGCCAAATTCACGGATTCCATGACACTCCAACTGACCGCTTTCATCGCTTCCACTCTGCTCGGATTCTTCGCCGTCCGGCCTTTGTTTCTGCATTTTCTCTACGGCGCCTCCAGCGACGTAAAAACCAACGTCGACGCTTTGGCGGGACGGCGCGGCTTCGTCATCGAGCCGATCGACCCCCGTGAAAATAAGGGCAGGGTAAAAGTGGGCGGCGAAGATTGGCGCGGCGTCTCTATCGACGATTCTTCTATGGAAAAAGGAACGGAGATCGTCGTCCGCCGGGTGGAAGGAACGAAGTTGATTGTCGAACGCATTCAAAAACCTTACGGGAGTAAAACCAAATGATCGAACTATTAATCGAATACGGCATCTCCATCATTTTAATCGCTTTCGCTATCTTCGTCGTGCTGTTCGTCTCGATGGGTTTCAAAATCGTGCAGCAGGCGGAAACGATGGTCATTGAAAGACTGGGACGGTACAACCGCACGTTGAAATCGGGCATCAACATCATTTGGCCAATCATCGAATGGCCTCGGCAAATGGAATGGCGCTATCTGGCGGAAATGCCGGATGGGAGCAAGATCGGCCGCACCCAGCGCCAAAGCAAAATCGACTTACGCGAGATGGTCTACGATTTTCCCCGGCAAAACGTCATCACCAAAGACAACGTCGTCACGGAAATCAACGCCCTGCTCTATTTTCAAATCACCGATCCCATGAAGGCGGTCTATGAAATCGTCAATCTTCCCGACGCCATCGAGAAAATGACGCAAACCACCTTGCGCAACGTCATCGGCGAAATGGACTTGGACGAAATTCTTTCCTCCCGCGATACCATCAACAGCAAGTTGAGAGCCATCCTCGACGACGCCACCGACAAATGGGGCGTCAAAGTCAACCGCGTGGAATTGCAAGACGTCAATCCGCCTAAGGACATCAAAGACGCCATGGAAAAACAGATGCGGGCGGAAAGAAGCCGCCGCGCCGCCATCCTCGAAGCCGAAGGCGCCAAACGCTCTAAAATTCTGGAAGCGGAAGGCTTCCGCGAGGCGGAAATCAACAAAGCCGAAGGCGATAAACAAGCCCGCATCCTGCGGGCGGAAGGCGAGGCGGAAGCCCGCATCTGCGTTGCGAAAGCGGAAGCGGAAGCGCTCTCTAAGATCACCCAGGCCATCGCGGCCAGCGGCGGCAATCCCTCCAGCTATCTGATCGCCGTGCGCTACATCGATGCCCTCAAGGAGATGGTCTCCGGCAAGGACAACAAAGTAGTCTACATTCCCTTCGAAGCCACCGGCGTGCTGGGTTCTCTCGGCGGCATCAAAGAGATGTTGACGGGAATCAATCCACCTTCATGATCCATCTCATTCATCCGGCGAATTTCGACGAGGGCGGCGTTCAACCGCCCTCGATTCGTTTCACGGGTGGAATTTCTCTGCATAAACGGCTATTTTTTCTTTTGTATTATAAAAAATCATAAAAAACTAAAAACCAATGGAGGTTTATCTTTCATGCTGCGATTCAATTTCATCAGAACCATCATTGCCGTACTAATTCTCATGGGATGCCTAGGTCGAATTTCCTATGGCGAGGAAAAGGAATTCAAGCCCGATCGTTATGAAAAGGACATTCTCGCTTTCGAAGAAAAAGACCGCATCGATCCTCCGCCCCAAAACGCCATTCTTTTCGTTGGCAGTTCCAGCATCAGGTTGTGGGATTTGAAAAAGTACTTTCCCCATCTTAAAACTATCAACCGGGGCTTCGGCGGCTCTCACCTTTCCGATTCCCTCTTCTACGCCGACCGCATCGTCCTGCCTTATAAGCCGAAAATCGTCGTCCTCTACGCCGGAGACAACGATCTCAACGACGGCAAAACGCCGAATCAGGTATTCGTCGATTACTGCAATTTCGTCCGCAAAGTGCTCGAGGCGCTGCCGCAAACTAAAATTATCTACATCCCCGTCAAACCCAGCATCAAGCGCTGGGCGTTAAAAGATAAAATTTTTCAACTCAACAATTTGGTTATAGGCTTCAACCGCCAAGACGAAAGATTGTTCTATGCGGATATCTATACTCCCATGCTGGGGAAAGACGGAAATCCGCGTCCGGAATTGTTTGTGGAAGATAACCTGCACATTAACGACGAAGGCTACAAATTATGGACATCGATCCTTCAGCCATACCTCGTATCCGCCAAGGAGACAAAGAAGTGACTGGGAGACTCCCAGTCTCCCAGTCTTAAATCTCTTCCCGTAGTTGATAAAAGAAATAAATCGTTAGAGAAAAACAAACGAGATTCGGCGCCCATGCGCTGAGCCAAGCGGGCATTGCGCCG
>JBFMBP010000068.1 GCA_040755155.1 Candidatus Omnitrophota bacterium
TTTAACAAAATCTCCAAAAACGCCCATTTTTCGGGGTTTTTCAAATGCAGTTTACAAATTATCAATCACTGCATTTTGTAAATCCTTTAAAATCAAGTAACAGTTTACCCGATTGAAGAGAAATCCTAGTTTTTAAGCCCTGAAAGGGCGAAATAATAAATTCGTATATCTTCTCTTCATACTACTAAATAGTTACAAAATCAATTAGTAATATCGAGACACTAGTGAAAAAATCTATAAAAAAACGGCAATTGCCCTAACGCCGTCACCTTCCCTTGTTCGTCCCATTCCACATGAATTCTTCCCCCATACGTGTCGGCGAACAACGAGGTCTTTTCGTTCTCGCAGAGGATTAATCCTCTCTCACCCGCTGGGTGAATCGCTTCCATTCGTCTTCTCCCCTCTATCTACCTTCTTTCTTTCATCTTGCATCCTATTATTTTATTTTCAACTGCTGTTTTTAGGATAAATAATCCCAATATTAAAGCGCGTTGCGCAAAGGAATATCCGATGTTGAAATCGGAAATTGAAGGAGAGCTGCCGCCTTTTGAAGAAACTTATGCAAAGGTGAAAGATTTTTATGAGAATTTACCCTGGCCGTCTGTTATTGAGCGGCGATGATTAACATTCTATCCGTTTGAATTCTATCCCTTTTCCCCCTCCTGCTTTTTCCCCATCCAGGATTGATAGAACGCTTCGAAGGTTCCTTGGGAAATTTCATCGCGGCAACGCTGCATAAATTCCTGATAGAAGGCGATATTGTGCATGGTGGCCAGGCGGGAAGCCAGGATTTCGCCCGCTTGGAACAAATGGCGCAAGTAAGCTCTGGAATAATTCCGGCAGCAATAGCATCGGCAATTTTCGTCCGGCGGGCGTTCGTCTTCGCGGTATTGCGCCTGTTTGACGGAGACGCGGCCTTTCCAGGTGAGCAGGTGGCTGTTGCGGGCCAGGCGGGTGGGGATGACGCAGTCGAACATGTCCACCCCGCGCCGGATGCCGTCGAGAAAATCTTCCGGCGCGCCTACTCCCATGAGGTAGCGCAATTTGTTTTCCGGCAGCATTCGATCCAACGCTGCGCATGTGTTCCAGGTCTTCTCTTTTTCTTCTCCGATCATCAATCCCCCCACGGCGTAGCCGGGGAAATCCAGCGCAATGAGATCGCGGGCGCTTTTTTCGCGCAAGTCTTGATAAACTCCGCCCTGGACGATGGCGAAAAGCGCCTGATCGCTTCGCTTGTGCGCTTTGAGACAGCGTTCCGCCCAACGGGTGGTCAACTCGATGGATTGGGAAGCATATTCGTAGCTGATAGGGTAGGGAGTGCATTCGTCGAAGCACATGATGATGTCGGCGCCGAGATCGTTCTCCAGTTCCATGACGCTTTCGGGAGTAAAACGATGCTCCGTTCCGTCGATGTGGGAGCGAAAAGTGGCGCCGTCGGGATCGATCTTGCGCAATGGGGCCAGACTGTAGATTTGGAAGCCGCCGCTATCCGTAAGGATGGGGCCGTTCCAATTCATGAAGGAATGCAATCCTCCTAACTTCTTGACCAGCGAAGCGCCGGGACGCAGATAGAGGTGATAGGCGTTGCAGAGAATTATCTCCGAACCGGTCTCATGGATTTCTTCGGGAGTAAGAGCTTTGACCGTGGCGTTAGTGCCTACGGGCATAAAGGCTGGCGTATGGAAAACGCCGTGAGGCGTGACCGCTTTACCGGCGCGGGCGCGTCCCTCGAGGCTGTCGATTTCGAATTGGATTGACATAAAGATTCGTTTCGTTCGATATACGCTGGATTTGGGAACATATCCGGTTGAAGCAAACGGTTCGCCAATAATAGATTTTTATTATACTTAAAGAATAGGTTTTGTCAGGAAGGGAGGAGATTGGTGGTTTTTAAAATATCCTATTGAGTAAATACAATTCCTCGCCATAGGGATAAGGAATTGAATTGATTCTGACGCGGCTTATGCGCGCAATATGACGCAATTAGGGTATCCGGGCATAGGAGAATGATTCCTACGATTTTCGATGAAGAGATTCTGGGCATTGAACAATATGGAGAATTACCCCGAATTATCAATAACATACGATTTTTCAAAGAATTGCAATATGAATAGCGAATAAATTTATTATCGGTATTCTTGTTGACGCGATAACATATTCTTATTATACTCGCCAACAAGTCAAACATTATAATATTATTAAATTCGAATCCATCCGAAACGCTTATGAGAATCGTCGATCGGCTTAGTCAGCGCAAACTCTATCTTCAATTGCTTGAGATCGTTCAGGAAGCGATCGACCGGGGAGAACTGGCTGTCGGGATGCAGTTGCCTACCGAAAATCAGATATGCAGCCAACAAGGCGTCAGCAAAGTGGTTGTCCGTACGGCTATGCAGGAATTAGTCAAAAAAGGTTATGTAAAAAAAATCCCCGGCCGGGGAACGTTTGTTCAAAAGCCCACCGATGCGAAAGGGATATGGCTTTCCAGCTTGTTGACGGAAAATCTATTGGATTTCGGTCTGCCCTGGGAAACGGAAGTGGTACAAAAGATGCTTACCGTCTCCCCGTCGGATATGAACGACCTATTCGCGATGGAGACTGGACATCAGGTGTTTAAGGTAACGCGGCTGCGGTTTGTGGACGAAGCGCCCGCGGCGTTGGAGACGGCTTACGTCTCCCACGATCTTTGTCCGGGACTGTTGCTGGAAGATATGCGATCAACCTCCCTGTTGGAGATCATTACTCAAAAATACGGCCTGCGCATCTTACGGTGCGCCGATTCGGTAGAGGCGACCACATTGGAGACTCGGGAAGCAGAATTATTGAAGAAGAAAAAGGGAGAGACGGCGATGCTGGCGGACCGGATTCTCTACACGGCCAACAACCGCGTCGCCGCCTTTATCCGCGTATTGTCCGTTTCCCAAAAACACCGGATCACTTTCGAGAGTTTTCACGCGCCTGGGCGATAAAAAAACGGGGGCATTGCGGTCTTGTTTGTGTTTATGGGAATTGTCAAGGGCAGAAACAACCCTGCCCTTGCCACCCCGCCATTCATCACTCATCATTTAAGACAACCCCAATTCTTTTTTCATGTTCAATTTTTTAGCGGAGGATTTGATATCGTCGTCGAAGCGTTTGTATTCGTGCGCGGCGGATATCTTAACCGCTTTCAAAAGGCAATCCTTCGCTTTGGCGATTTGCTTCTCGATCCGGTAGGCTTCCGCCAAATCCAAAAACGCAAGGACGGAATCTTCGTTCATCTCCGCCGCTTTTTCCAAGAAGGGAACAGCCTGGGAAGCGTCGTTTAATTCTTCGAGATAAGTTTTTCCTAAGGCGTGATACGTTGCGCCCAGACGCAACTTCTCTTCCGGCGAAAGTACTTTTTTCTGGGAAATGGCGATGACTTTCTTCAAGCACTCCAGTCCTTTTTGGCAGTCGTTTTTCTTGCGGATATAGAGCGTTCCGAGGTGGTGAAGGGCGAAGATGTTTTCGGGATTGTCTTTAATGACGCCTTTGAGAATGGATTCCGCCTTTTTTATGCTGCCGCCGAGGATTCCGGGGATGTCCCGCAAAATAATGGCGTAACCGAGGCGGGCGCGTTCGTTTTTGGGGTCCGCGTCGATCGCTTTCTGATAGAGTTCGCGCACTTTGCGGGCTTCGGGAAGCAGCGTCAAATTGGAGGCGCCTTTCATGGCTTGATCGGCGAGCAGGAAAGCGATGGTCTGAGCGAGCCAGCTTAAATATTCCGCGTTTTTCGGCTCCAACTTGACGCATTGCTGGAAAAGCGGCTCCGCATCTATATAATTCTGGGCGAGATAAAATTCTTTTCCCTTTTTAAAGATCTCAACCACAGAGAAATCGTTAATGGGGGTGGTTATCTTCGCGGCGTCGGCATAAGATGGATGGGATGGAAATACTGCAAAAAGAATCGAAACGAGAATCGCATAAAGACAAAGGGAAGTAACTGGCTTCATATAACCGATCAAACTCCTTTACAGCCTTTGAGATTCGCAAAATCTTAGTATACCATGCGCGAGAAACAAATCAAATAGGCGATTCGAAAAAAACGAACAAGAATCGAAATAATGTCATAAAATCTTGACTTTTTCGTATTATGATAAGCGTGCAGGCGATTCGGCGATGTGAATAGTGAAGATTCATAGGCCGTCGCGGCGAAGGATTTGGCGGCGGCGGGGGCGAAGGCGTCGGATGGGATGAATCCTCCATGAAAATATGCGATATCGTTCAATTCTATAGTCCTTTAGGCGGCGGCGTCCGGCGTTACCTGGAAGACAAAATGCGGTTTTTCGCTCAGAGGCCGGAGTGCAACCATATCGTTATCGCGCCGGGCGCCGCGCATTCGCGATCCCTTCGAGAACGGACGGCGTTTTACGAAGTGAAATCCATGCGCCTGGCGGGTTCGATTAGTTACCGGATGCTGTTAAACCGGCGGAGGATTCTCTCCATCATCGATCAGGAAAAACCGGATTTGATCGAAGTCGGCGATCCTTATCGTTCCGCTTGGATTGCATTGGAAGCCGCCGAACGGAACAAGATTCCGATCGTGGCGTTTTATCATTCCGACTTCCCCCGCGCTCTGGGGCGGACCATCCGGCGGTTTTGCGGCGGCTTTATCGAAAAAATCCTGTCGCGGGGCGTTCATCGCTATATCGTCGATTTATACAACCGCATGAATGCCACCATCGTCGCCAGTTCGCGCATGGAGCGCGTTCTGAAAGAATGCGGCGTCGAAAGAGTGGTCCGCATTCCCTTAGGTACGGATATTTCGTTTTTCCGGCCCAGCGGCGAAGGGCTTTCGGTGAGGCGGGAGTTAGGATTGAAAGAAGAGGATTATTTGCTCCTATTCGTCGGACGCATGGCGCGGGAGAAGCGAATCCGTTCTCTCGTGGGGATGATGGATGAACTTGCCCGCGATCCCGGCGGACCCGGCCGCTGCCATCTGCTGCTCGCAGGAGATGGAGAATCGCGCCGCTACGTGGAAAGAATCGCGCGCGAACGGAAAGACGCGACGTGGTTTCGCTATACGGAATCCATCGACCGGCTGCGGGAGTTATACAATGCAGCGGATTTATTCGTCCATGCGGGAACGAGCGAGACCTTCGGCATTACATCTCTGGAGGCGCAGGCGTGCGGAACGCGGGTTTTGGCGGTGCGCAACGGCGGACTGGACGATTCTTTAGTGGGGGAATTTCCCCTCATTATGGCGGATTCGCCTTCCCCTATCGATCTGGCCGATGGGGTAAGGCGCATTCGAAGCCTTGCCGATCCCGGCTCGTCTGCGGCCAGGAGCGAACGGATCGCCGCGCATTTTTCCATTCGCAGGACATTCGAACGCATAACCAATCTATACCAGCATATACTGGACGGAAAATCCGTAGAAAGTTTTTCGGCGTCAACGTCGGATATGGACGCAAAGGATGAAGAGTATTATTCGGCCATACTCACCGGCTGACAGGGAGACGGTTCGCCATATATGCTGCGAAACCGGATTTTCCGGGGATCCCATTGATCCGTTGTTCTGCGACCGCGACGTTTTCGCCGATTTTTTTACGCGCTACTATACCGACTGGGAGCCGGAAAATTCATTCGTCTCCGAGACGGATGGCCAGGTTACGGGATATCTCCTCGGTTGCCTGCGTTGTCGATACAATCAATTCGTCAATATAGGACTCTTCGCTGGCGTTATCGCTCCAAAAGCGGCGGCGCGGCTTTTCATGGGACGTTACGACGCGCAAAGCCGGGCTTTTCTTAAATGGTGCGTTCTCAAGGGTTGGAAGGAGACGCCCCAGGCGCCGCCGATGGCCGGACATTTTCATTTCAATCTTCTGCCGGAATACCGGAATACGGGCGCGGGAAAAAGGATGTATCTCGAGTTCGAAAAACTCGCTTCCCAGCAGGGAGTGAAACGAATTTACGGCCAAATCCAAACCTTTGACGACCGGCGTTCGGAGCGCGTTTTTCAACGGTTTGGATTTACGCTTCTAGATCGGCGGGAAATCAGCCGATTCCGTTCCTTTCACGATCGCGCCGTATACGTTTCCACATTTGTGAAGGAATTGCAATGACGCTGCCATCCGATGAGCGAAGCTTGATCGTATCCTTCCATGATCTGGCGCCTCATTCCCGGGAACTTTGCCAGACCTTTTTGGATCGGCTTCGTCCGATGGGAGTGAAGGAGGTCTCTCTTTTGGTTACTCCCGATTGGTATGGAAAAGAGAACCTCGCCGAACATCCATCCTTTATTACTTGGTTAAAGGCGCTGCAAGCGCAAGGGCATGAAATCGTCCTGCATGGACTTACTCATACGGTGGACAGAGTGCGGGGGGGATTGATCGCACAATGCGTTGGACGATGCTACACCGCCCGCGAAGGAGAATTTTACCAATTGGATTATGAAAAAGCGAAGCGCCGGATGACGTTGGGAATGGATATATTCCGCCAGGCGGGATTGTCCAGCGCCGGATTCGTAGCGCCCGCCTGGCTGCTGAGCGAAGGCTCGCGCCGGGCGGCGCAAGAGTTGGGATTCGCGTATACTACCTATTGGGGGCGGCTGGAATTGTTGCAGGAAGATAAGATATTCGCTGCTCCGGTCATCGCCTTCAGCAGCCGCAGCGGATGGCGTCGCTTGGCGTCGCGGTTATGGCATTTTTATTGGTTCCGGAAAAACCGGGATGCGGCGATTCTGCGCTTGGCCGTTCATCCATCCGACTTGATTTACCCTGCGATAGAATCCACGATCTACGAAACGGTTCGCCGCGCTTTGACGGCGCGGCGGCCTATCACATACGGCGGCTTGATAAATCGATGACGGCGCCCCGCCAATGGACGAAGAGAACGCTGATCCGCTATGCCTTTCAGGGCGCTTTCCTGGGAGTAATGGCGACAGCGGCGGTTTTTTTCTTCACCCAAAAACCGGATACCTTGATTCAATTGCGCCGTTTCCGCTGGGACGTAGGAATTGGCTTGTTCGCCGTGGTGGGCGCCGCCTGGCTCTGCAACGGCGGCCGCGTTTATATCTTAAGCCATTCGCTCGGCTATCCACTCACATTCAAGCAAAGCATGTCCGTCTCCCTTTCTACCGAATTCGGCATCGCCGCCACGCCGGGCGGCGTCGGGGGAGCACTGATCCGCTTGACGTTGCTGAAACGCGCGGGCGTCCCCATCGCCCATGGAACGTCGATGCTGACAACGGATATCGCGACGGATATCCTGTTTTTTACGATCTTATTTCCCTTCGCCGCCGCCGCTTTGATGAACAATCCTAAAATTGCGTCTTTTTTTCGCGAAAATATTTTGGAAGATTGGATGCCGGTTGTTCTTTTCGCCGCCGCTATTATTTTCCTATTGGTTCTTGTCAAAAAATTGAGATTGGTTTATCGCCTTTTCTATTGGTTGTCGCATCGGCCGCAACTGCAACGATATCGCTTGCTGGTCCGCGGGCGTTGGCTGCGTTGGAAATGGATAACGTGGCGGCGGCAGTTTCAGGAAGGAATCGGCCATCTCCTCGCTCTGCGGAAAGGGGCGGTTTTTCTGGCGTTTCTTTTGTGTTCCGCGCAGTGGACATGCCGCTATAGCATTCTGCCTATCGCTTTGTATTCGCTCTCCATCCCCTGCGATCCTTTGCCGTTGTTTCTCTTGCAAGGCGTTCTATTCATGTTTGCCTTACTTGTCGTACTGCCGGGAGGCGGCGGAGGCGTAGAATTGTCGATGGCGTTTATTTTGGGGCGGATTTATCCGGTTTCGATTGTGGGAGTAGTGGTTCTTCTATGGCGGTTATTCACCTACCATCTTTATATGCTGGGCGGCGGAATCATGTTCTTCTGGACGTTCGCTCACTTGAACGCTCTCTTTCCCGCATCGTCGCCTCCGGCGGAAACAGCGGAATTTTCTTTGAATGATGAATGATGTTTTTTTATGGTGGGGTTCGCTTCGCTCGACCCACCCTGCGGATCCCTTGTAAAATATCGAAATAGTGGATGAAAACACGGGCGGATTCGACCGATGGCCAAGCGAGAGAAAAACGACCGGGAAACGAGAGGGAAAGCGGCGATTGGGCGTCTGTTGGCCTTCTCCGTTCTGGCAGCGATCGATATCGCTATCCTGCTTGTCTTGGATGCGCGGTTTCAGGACGAAAAACGCGCCCTGATTCCCGAACAATCTCAATATAAAGAACTGTTGAATATCCTGTCGCCGATCGAACGCCAACTGGCGTTCCTTCTCCATAATTGCGATCGGAACATTAACCAATATCTCGAAAAGGCGGCGGAATATCTCAAAGGAAACGCTTCTACGCTTCTGGAAGGCGACCATCCCTGGCGCAAAATCGTATTATGGGATCAAAATCGAAAATCGATTTTTCAGGAAGAGCGTCCAGAGAAGGATACTCAGTTCAACCGTTGGCTCAATTGCTTCATTTCACGATCCTATCGCGCCTCCGCCGATTGGCCGGAACTGCATCTGACCGCCGAGTACGCCACGCCGGACGATTGGATCGGCGTCGAAAGGCTGGTTCGCCGTTATTGGATTTACGCGCTGCTGATTCTGGCGGCGTCCTGGAACGTTTATCGCTGGCTGGCGCGGCGCTTCATCCCTTATCCGCGCCGTCTGGCGGGGAGAGACGGGCGGAAATCATACGGCGCCAAGTCGCGGACAATTTCTCTTCCTTATCTTTCCTTCATCGCCCTGCTTACGATCGATATCTCTTTTCTCGCCATGCTGGATTCGCTATTTTACGGGAATAAGCGCGCTTTGATTTTGGATCAACCCGCTTTTCAGGATTTGCTCAAAGATCTGAATCCCATCTATTCCGAACTCGATTTATTACGAACGAAATACCCCAAACCCAATCCCCGTTATGTGGAGGAAGCGAAGAAATCTCTCGAAAAAAACGCTTCGGCGCTTTTGGACAAAGATCGTCCCTGGTACGAAATCCGATTGTTCGACGAAGATCAGAAATCGGTATTGATCCTTCAACGGCTGGATAAAATCAAGCAGTTCAATACATGGCGCAATTGCCTTTTTTCCCGATCTTTTCACGCCCCAGTGGGTCAGACGAAATTCAACTTGACCGTTTACTATACCACGCCGAAGGATTGGCCCGTCATCGAGCGGTTGGTCTTCCGCTATTGGATTTATTCTCTGCTTTTCGTTTACGTCTCCTGGATTGTATACCGCTGGCTTTCCCGCCGCGTGATTATGCCTTTGCGGCATGTGGGCGGCGCGATGGAATCCATGATCCAGACGGGTCGCGTTTTCTTGATCTCCAAACCCAGCCGCGACATCGAAATGGTCTTCAACCTGCTGGCGCGCAATCAAAGGCAGGCGCTTCTTGGATTGGAGATCGACCGCATCGTCGATTCGCTGCATTCTCTTTCCGACGATATGCAAGTGTTGGAATTGTTTCTGGCGTCGTTGATCCCCGCCATCCGGCGCGTATATCCCTTCGAGAGGCTGGAAACCTATTATTATCTCGCAGGGGAGAAGCGTTTTCAGCCCCTTAGCCGGGATGGAAGCGAAAACGCCGGCTTTTTCCCCGAAATCGATCGCGAATCCATCGCTTTCGACGGCGGCCAGGGGGTTATTTTGCTGTGCGTCGGCGAACGAACCGTTGGCGCCATCGGCTTTTTCTTGAATTCCGCGCTAAAAATTGGCGCCGAGGAGATGCTGCTCATGGCGCAAGAGGTTCAGAAGCAGGCGGAAAACGGCCTGGCGCGCGCCTTCACCCGCAGCCAGGCGCTCACGGAAGAGCGCAACCGCTTCGGCATCAATTTGGCCACCAATATGGGGCATGACCTCACCAACATCATTGCCTCAGGCAAATGGGACCTGGATACCATCCAACGCGCCCAAAAACTGGGTATCGTCTCCATGGATTCCGATAAGGGTTCATTCTTTTTGGAGGCGGTGGACGGATTGAAAAACAATTTGGATTTCCTGCAAAAAATGGTCGATATCTATCGTTCGTTCGGTTATACCCGTTATCCCCGCTTCGAACAGACGGACGTCTCGGCGCTGACGGAGGAATTGACGAAATTGTTCCGCCTATCCAGTTCGCAGAAATTGCGCATCGAAGCGTCCTGCGCCCCCGGCATTTGCGCCGTCGCCGAACCCCGCCTGCTGCGCATGGCTCTCTTCAATCTGCTGGCCAACGCCGCCCAAGCCATTCAACGGGAGAACCGCCTATCCCCCGGCGAAATCGAGGTGCGTCTGCTCCAAGACGAACGACGATGGATTGTCCTGTCCGTGCTCGACAATGGACCGGGCATCCGCAACGAGGAAGGCGTTCTATTGGAAGAGCGAGAGATTAACCGCATCTTTCAATCCGGTTATTCCACCAAGAAAAACAGCGGCGGCGGATTGGGACTCGCCTGGGTTAAGTCGATTATGGAAGAATTCCATCGCGGCGAAATCCGCGCCTTCAATCGCCCGGAAGGCGGCGCGGGGATTCGGCTCTCTTTTCCGCCGGATGGGAATCCGGTTTCGCAAAACGAACGAGTTTCGTCCAAATAGGGTTTAGGGATATAAATAGGGGATGAAATTTTTTATACTGGAGAAGGCGGTGGGATACGCTTTGTTTTAGCCCACCCTTCTGTTGATGGATGGCTCTAAATGGATTGAATCACGAAAACACGAATAAAAAAGAGATACACGAAAAAAGGCGAAAAAATAGTAAAAGGATTAACACAAAGAGATAACGCCGTATAAAGATTTCTCTTTGAAATCAAAACATCCGTGAAATCCGCGATTCGAACATTTCGTGAAATTCGATCTTTTTCGTGGTTTCGTGATTCAAAAACGATTCATGTAGAAACTGATTCTAACAAGCAAAACAGCAAGAGAAACGATAAACGGGAGGTTGCAATGCGGAACAAACAAACGGCAATGACGATGGGGATTCTTGGAGCAATCGCATGGCTGGGCGCGGCTTCGTTCGCCGACGTAAGGCCTCACCCGCTGTTTTCCGACGGCATGGTGCTGCAACAGGGGAAGTCCGTCCCCGTTTGGGGAACAGCGGACGAAGGCGAGAACGTGGCCGTCCAATTCCAGGATCAAAAAGCTGCCGCCAAAACGGAAAACGGCAAATGGATGGTGCGCCTGGAAAACCTGAAGCCCGGCGGTCCCTATCAGATGATGATAACGGGCAACAATATGGTCATGATCGACAATATCCTCGTGGGTGAGGTTTGGATTTGCAGCGGCCAGTCGAACATGCAATGGCGAGTAGCGGACTGCAACAACGCCCAGGTGGAAATCGACTACGCCAATTTCCCCGAAATCCGGCTGATTACAGTTCCCCGCTTGGTGGCGGGCAAGCCACAGGCGGAATTTTCCGGCAAATGGGAAGAGTGCAATCCGAATACCGTCGCCAATTTTTCCGCCGTCGCTTATTACTTCGGGCGTGAGTTGCACCAAAAACAGAACATTCCGGTAGGATTGATCCATACATCGTGGGGCGGCACTCCGGCGGAATCGTGGACTAGCGAAAGCTGTTTGCAGAAAGAACCCGATTTCAAACCCATTCTGGACCGCTGGAACGAAAGGTTGTCCAATTTTTCCGTCGTTTTGGACCGGCTGGAAGACCAATATACGCAATGGCGCAGCGCCGCCGATGACGCCGAATCGCAGGGCAAGCCGGTTCCCGCCGCGCCTTCGATCCCCGAAGATCCGCGCCGCCATCCTTGGCGACCTTCCGGACTCTACAATTCCATGATCTCGCCATTGATTCCTTACGGCATTCAAGGAGCGATTTGGTATCAGGGCGAATCCAACGCCGACCGCGCCTATCAATACCGCAAACTCTTCGCGGCGATGATTCAAAACTGGCGCGACGATTGGGGACAGGGCGATTTTCCCTTCCTGTTCGTGCAACTGGCCAACTTCATCACCTCGCCGCCGGGACTAGCCTGGGCGGAATTGCGCGAGGCGCAGACGATGGCGATTGAGAATTTGGCCAACGTCGGCATGGCGGTAACCATCGACATCGGCGATCCACGGAACATCCATCCCGGCAACAAACAGGACGTGGGCAAGCGGCTGGAGCTGGCGGCGGAAAAAATCGCCTATGGCCAGGATGTGGTTTATTCCGGCCCCATCTACGAATCCATGAACGTCGAGGGCAACATGATCCGGCTGCGCTTTCAGCATGTGGGCGGCGGCCTGGTCTCTAAAGGCGGCGACGAGCTGAAGGGATTCGCCGTAGCGGGCGAGGATCAAGAATTCCGCCCGGCGCAAGCCATCATCGACCGAGACACTGTCGTAGTCAGCAGCGCCTGGGTGCGCAATCCCATCGCCGTACGCTATGCCTGGAAGGACAACCCGGAATGCAACCTCTACAACGCCGAAGGTCTGCCCGCCTCGCCCTTCCGCACCGACGATTGGCCGGGAGTGACGGCGGACGCGAAGTAAGGGATTTCCCTCACCCTAGCCCTCTCCCGAAGGGCGAGGGAATGCGTTTGACCAACGCTTGTTTGTGATAACATACATGAAAAAACCGGGGGCGTGGATGGGATGCGCCTTCGGTTTTTATTTGGGGTGCGGGCGTCTCGCCCGCACCCCAGCTTGAATCTTTTATTCCGGTTTAGCCGGTGTAAAATCCCAAGAATTATAAAAAGATATTATTTTGCGTATGGAGAATCCGAGCGGGATGGGAAAGAATCGTCCTGCGTATTCTTCCTATGTTTTATGCCGTTGTTCTTTGATTTCGACAATAATCCAAGGGGACAATCTCAATGGCGAATCCGGAACAGGAGTCGATCCTGCGGGAGGGCGCGGAGGCGTGGAACGCTTGGCGGGAGGCGCATCCAGACATCGTTCCCGATCTGCGGGGAGTAGTTTGCATTAACGTCTGCCTCGACGGCGTCAATCTCAGCGACGCCAATCTGCGGGAGGCGGATTTTCACGAATCGAGTTTGATGAACGCCAATTTGTGCGGGGCGGAGTTATGCGACGCGAATATGAGCCGGGCCAACCTGGACGGCGCACGGCTCATCAACGCCGACCTAAGCCGTATTCGCCTTTCGGAAGCCAGCCTGCAACGAGCCAATCTGAAAAAGACGAATATCGTCGAAGCCGATCTGCGGCGCTTGAATTTGGCGGAGGCCAATTTAAAAGAAGCCAATCTCTTCGTTACCAATTTGGCCTATTCGAACTTGAGAAAGGCTACGCTGAACGAGGCGAGCATCTTCGAGACGGATTTAAGCGGCGCGAATTTGTCGGAAGCCTGTCTTTGGGGCGTAGAATGCCTGGGATCCAACTTGACAAAGGCCAATCTTACTAACGCCGATCTATGGCGTTGTCGTTTCATCCGCTGCGATTTGTCCGGCGCCGTCGTGGAAAACGCCGTCGTCCGCGAACTCAAAACCGCCGAGTTGCGCGGCCTGCCCATTCCTCCCGCCCTTTTGCGCTTGGACGAGGAGGGGAAAAAGGTCATCATCGGTAAGATGGTTCATGCCGTTTTCAATCAATTCGACATCGTGGAAATCCATCTCAACCTGCACCTGACCGATCTGGAGATGATTTGTCTGCAAGCGCACATCGCCAAGCTGCATCAATGCCAGATGGCTTCCGGCATTCGCCTTTGCGGACAGCGGCTGGAAGGTTCCCATACTACGCTCTTATTTCAAGCGGATTCCTACGAAAATATTTACGATCATTTATCCCTGCTGCTGTCTCTTTTTCCCCGCAGCCTGGCCATCGACTGGCAGAAAACTCTGGCGGCAATCGCGGAGGAAGAAATCCGGCGCGAGATCCTAGCGTTGGTTCAACGGATTCCAGCAACGCCTGCCAGTACGTTCTGCGACCACATGGCCCAGGTTTTTATGAATTTCCGCAATATTGTCATTACCGCTGTCAAACATGCGGGAAAAGAGCCGAATGTATATCTTGAAATCGTTCAAGATATCGAAAAAGCCTCCCAAATCTCCATCAAGAAAATGCCGCTTTCCGCTTTACCCCATTTTTTAATCGTTCCATTAAATCCTCAAGAAGAAGTTTTTATCGCCGACCGGGATGAATTGGCCCGTTGGCTAAACGCCGATGACGTTACGGACGGTGGGTAGAAATTAGAATGATGAATGATGAATGATGAAAAAGGAGAGGCGATGCTATGAACGGTAAGACTGAGTTGACGGTTTTCTTATTTATTGGGATATTGTTTTTCGCTTACGGAATCGCCGCGGGAGAATCTGCGCCGGATAAATCTCTCGCATCGATGGAAGGCGTATTCAATGTCAAAGACTTCGGCGCTAAGGCGGACGGCCAGACCGACGACGGCCCCGCCATCCAAAAAAGCATCGACGCGGCGGCGGAAAAAGGGGGAAGAGTCTACCTGCCGCCGGGAAGATATCTGGTAAAGGGCAGCATCGCCGTCAAGCCGGGCGTCGCGGTTATGGGGAGCAACGAAGCGCCGCTGGCTATCGAACCGCTGATTGGAACGATTATCATGGCGACGGGCGGACGGAACGACGAATCGGCCCCCGCCCTCTTCGCGTTGGGCCATTCCAGCGCTGTGAAAGGGCTGACAGTATGGTATCCCGAACAGAAACCCAACGACATTCGCCCCTATCCCTGGACGTTTCATCTCACGGGATTCGACAACACGGTGGAAGACGTCACTCTTATCAATAGTTACAACGGCATCCGCGTCGGGCCGGAACCAAACGTGCGCCACCGCATCCGCAGCGTCTACGGCTGCGTTCTGCGCCGGGGATTGTACGTGGACAATTGCACCGATATCGGACGGGTGGAAAACGTGCAATTCCATTGCCATTGGTGGTCGGCGAAATCGATCGGCGGCGATTGGGACCTTGTGTATAAATACATGTACGAAAACTGCGAAGCCTTCGTTTTCGGGCGCACGGATTGGGAATACGTTACGAACAATTTCGTTTTTCCAGCCAAGATCGGCTATCGCTTCGTCAAAACGGCCAATGGCGCCTGCAACGGCCATTTCACCGCCGACGGCGCCGACGCTTGCGAGACTTCCGTCCTGGTCGAAGATATCCAGCCGATGGGGCTGCTCATTACCGGCGGGCAATTCGTCGCTTTTAATGGCAAAAATCCCGTGGAGTTGGTCATAGCGCCTACCTGCGCCGGAAGCGTGCGCCTCGTCAACTGCGCCTTTTGGGGGCCTTCCAACCATAACGCCATTATCGAGGGAAAAGGATTTACGTCTTTTAGCGATTGCTATTTCAGCAATTGGAAAGAAGGATCGGAAAAGCAGCCGCTGGTCGTCGCCAAATCAGGACGCCTGCAAATCAACAACTCCTCCTTCGCCACGGCGCAGCCTAGCGTAGAATTGGGGCCGGACGTGCAACACGCCATCATCCAAGGCAACAACGGCCTCAAAGGCGTAAAAGTCATCAACCACGCCAAACGGGCGATTATAGAAAACAACGAAGAAGCGGCGGAATGATGAATGACGAATAATGAGCCTCCTAACCGATATATTCGGCGATGGCGCAAAGAAAAAGGTCATGGCTCGACGGGAGCCTCGCCCTCCCATCTTGTTCGAAGGTGAATTGCGGGAGGGCGAATCTCCGTTTTTCCCCCTGCGTCCAGCATCGCTGCATGTCATTTCGAGGGAGCGCAGCAACCGAGAAATCTTCAACCCGCGTGTGGAAGGATTTCTCGCTATCGCTCGAAATGACAGAGTCGCAGTTGTGTAGGGTGGGCTCAAAGCGAAGCGTAGCCCACCGTTTTTCTGTCCACTTTTCAATGTTTTTTGCTTCTCCCCAAAGCAACTTCGGCGACGCCGTAGGGATTCTTCAATATCTCCACCTGAATGCCGGGGATTTTTTCTTTCATTAGGGCTTCGTAATCCGGGGGCATGATTAAGATATTCTCACCCGGCGCTAAGGGCGGAACGTAGGTTTTCAAATCCATCATGGTATAGAGCGTCGTCGAGAATTTGGCGTCTTTTCCGTTTTTCTCCACATCCAAAAAGTACATGTATAGTTTGAATGTCCGGGTGGCGAAGCCATGATAAACGAATAAGCGTTCCGGGCCGAGGTCTTTTGGGGAGAGTCGGCGATAGATCAAATCCTGCACCTGCCCCATGCTGCCGATCCAGGTTTCCTGGCAGGGGAATTTTTTGAAATAGCGTTCGTAATTGAACTCCATCGCGATGATTCCCAACGCCGCGACGAAGATTAATGTCCAGCGCTGGGGAGATCGTTCGTCTTTTTTCCGATCCCGCACGGCGCAAAGAGAAGCCAGGGGCAAAGCGGCGATGAGACAAATAATCGGTCCCGCCATGCCGATGCGGAAGGTGTTGGGCGCTTCGAGGCGGGCGCTGAGGACGCCGCCCAGCATTCCCAAAGCGAAAGTAATGAGCATCGCTCGTTCCGCGAAGCCGTAAAATCGCCGCAAGAGAAGCAGCATTCCAATCCCCGCCAGGCCGCCGGTTAGGGGATCGAGCAGCGGCGCGTAGGGTAGATTATGGCGTGGAATGAAATCTCCCTGGCGGTGGAAGGCTTTGGCGTAGAGCCAGAGATTTTCCTTCAGCGGCTTCAACGATCCCGCTTGCACCAGGTCTTTGGTTATGCCCACTCCTTGGGCGCGGGTGAGGAAGATGCCGGGATGTTCGTAGTAATAAATCCAGAGTGGAGCGAAGACGATGGCGCAAATAAACGCCGAGATCAGCGCTTGCTTGAAATATTGCTTGCGTTCCGGTTCGAGTAGAACAATAGCATAGATGGCGGCGAGAGTCGCCGCCGTGAGCAGGATTGGAACGTAGGTAAAGAATCCATAGCCGAGAAACAAACCGGCCAGCGCCGCGCTGCGAGGACATTTCCAGCGAATCGCCCGCAGCGTATAGGCCAGCGCGAAGATCGCCAGAAAAACGTAGAGTTGTTGCATCCAGCCCCAGCGGCTGAAGATGACCATCCATGAATTCATGGCGATGCACATCGCGCCGAGACGGCCCGCCCACGGCCCAAACGACCATCGCCCCAGGCAATAGACGGCCAACACGATTCCCAGGCCGGGAAGGATGGAGAGCGATTTCACATAATAAAATGATACGCCGAAAACCTTGATCGTTACGGCGATGAACAGCAAATAAAGATTCGGCACTTCGAATTCATTGGCTCGAACCAGCGGCATGGTCTGGAAGGGGGCCAAAGTTCCGTTTTCCATCGCCGTCAGGGCGTCCCAAACGGCATAAGTTTCATCCAGCCATAAACCTCTTGGAATTTCATCCAATTTGTAGAGGCGAAAAAAAACGGCGACAAGAAAGATCAGCGCCAACCAGGCCATATCAGCAGGACGAAACTGGGAACGCGCCCGTTTGCGGAAAGCGTAAACGCACGCCAATGGGCCAAAGAACCATAAGATCACTGGGAACCAATCGTTGATCCACGTATAACTCCAAATCACCGCAAACCAGCTGGCGAGCAATCCAATTAGAAGCAAGAGGGGGAAGCGAATAGCGCTTGGCGGCGTTTCTTCTACCATCTCCTCGCCGCTCTCCTCTTCCTCCTCAGCAGGCATCGCGGGGAACCACCAATCCGGCTTCAACCTGGAAAGAATCGCCAAGACGGCGCCGAGAGACATTACGGCGACGCCGCTCCAAATATAGGCTATGGACCATAAAGCCGCCGCCAGAATTCCCAACAGTACGCCTGCGGCCAGTAAAAGTTGGCCAAAACGATCGAGAAATTGCTCCGCCCATTGCGCCAATCGTCTTTTTGCCGTCCTCAGCGATTCGCCTAGGACATAATACAAAAGGAAAAGCGCCGTAACGAGAATCGAACTGATCCACCAGATGAGCCAGCTTTTCCATTTGGCGTCGCTGGCGCTCATGGCTTGATCTTCGGGAGAGGGAGGAAAAAACGACTCCACGCCGACGACGACGAGACGGCGCGCTTCGTCCACGGCGATGCAGTTGGGGCGGTTCAGTCTTTCCGCGAAAATTGAAGCGCCGGTTTGCTGCTGCATCTGCATGATTCGGCGTTGATCGGAGTCGGCGGCGAAGATTTTGCGGTCGGGAAGCAGCGCCAAACGGCGCGGATGGTTGAAGCCGTCCTGGGCGTAGAGAATTTGGTGGTTGCGGTTGATTTCGATGACGCGATGGTGATCGAAATCCGAAACGAGAATCGTGTTCCAAGGGGTGGGGATAGAGTCGTATGGATTGAGCAGAGAGACCTGGCTTTGCCATACCGTTGCGCCATCGGGCTGGATTTCGCGCAGACGGTTGCTGCGGCCTTCGGTCAGGAGAATATTGCCATTGTCGAGAAGATCGGCGTCGAGGCAGCCTTGGGGAATGGGAATCGAACCGATCATGCTCCCCTTGTCGTCCAGCCATTTCAGGGCATTGTCGTAATACCAGACGGTCAAGTAGGCCGGTTGCAAACCCATGACGGTTTTCCCGGCCACGATCTGCAGAGCGCTCAGGTAGGGGGGGCCGCCGATATATTCTTCGATCTCTCCCGTCTCCGGATTGAAGCGGGCCAATCCTGCGCCGTCGAGCGCCAGGATGGCTTTTCCGTTCGGAAGCCATGCTATCGCCCTCGGCGTTCCGCGCAGGGCGGGCGATTTGCGCAGCAAGGTTCCATCCAGGCCGAAGACGAGCATCTCGTTCTGCGTGGAAAAGAGCGGCTTCGTCATTTTGGGAAGGAAGCAGCCTTGAAGAATAAATGAATACAATAAAATAACAATGGCGGCAAAGAAAGAACGATGGAATTTCATATTATACGCCTGTATGATTCGCCTGTCGGATATTTTTTTTATTAGACGCGACTCGGCTTAGTCCGTCAATGCTTGGCGCGGAATGAATCCTGCGATTTCGTATAGCCAACGGCGGGAATCATACGTCAATCGCCGTTTCGTTTGGAGGTGGGAAAATGATTTTGGAGGAAGGAAAAACGGCTCCAGCCTTTACGCTGCCCTCCAGCGGCGGAGGATCGGTTTCGCTCAAGGATTATAAGGGTAAAAAACAGGTGGTTCTTTATTTCTATCCCAAAGACAATACTTCGGGATGTACGAAGGAAGCCTGCTTTTTTCGCGATAATATCTCACAGTTCGAATCTGCGGACGCCGTAGTTCTCGGCGTCAGCTGCGACAGGCTGGCGTCGCATGATAAATTCATCGCCAAATTCGGCCTGCCTTTCCTTCTTCTCAGCGACGAGAAGGAGGAAGTCTGCAAACTCTATGACGTCATCCGAGAAAAAAATATGTATGGAAAAAAGGTAATGGGCGTCGAACGAAGCACATTTGTTATAGGGAAAGAAGGCAAGATTAAGAAAATCTTCCGTAAAGTAAAAGTAGACGGGCATATCGAACAGGTTCTTGAAGCGTTGACAGGGTGAATGCAGGTTGGGCGTAATACCAGTCTGCGTTAGGTTACTTGCTTATCAATTCCCTCGCCCTTTGGGAGAGGGTTAGGGTGATGGAAATATAAGTCTAATAATATCAACCATTACCTTGCCTCTCCCCATCTTGGGAGAGGAATTTTTAAAACTACAATCTCAATGCAGGTTGGTATAAGTTGCGAAGTAATCATATCCAAGGCGCCGCGTAGACTCGACCGGCGCGAAGACAGTTAATCTCGTCTTCATGCAATAGCGGATGAGGCTCGGTATTTTTCATCGTACAAATAACATCGAACGCGGCGTCCGTCCGGCAGGGAGAGGGCGCCGCAATCGCCTTGGCCGCATGGCGCGAATCGATGTTCGCAGCGGGGATGGAAACGGCAGCCTTCCGGAAAATGGGCGGGACTGGGTACGCTGCCGGGAATAGCGTTCAGCCGTTGCTGGGCGCCGTCCGTCATGCGGGGCATTGATCGCAGCAGTCCCCGCGTGTAGGGATGCAGCGGATCGGTGAAAATTTGTTCTACGGGCGCCTCTTCCACGATGCGCCCGGCGTACATAACGGCTACTCGATCCGCCGTCTCGGCGATGACGCCCAGATCGTGCGTGATTAAGAGAACCGATGCGCCGGTTCGTTGCTTTAAGTCCTCCATTAACGCCAGAATTTGCGCCTGCACGGTAACGTCCAGCGCCGTAGTCGGCTCGTCGGCGATGAGCAGATCGGGGTCGCAGGCCAGGGCCATGGCGATCATGATGCGCTGCCTCATGCCGCCGGACAATTGATGGGGAAACTCGCGGGCGCGCTGGCGGGCGGCGGGGATGCGCGCTTTTTCCATCATCTCCACCGCCGCCTCGAACGCCTCGCGCCGGCTCATGCGCCGGTGAATGCGAAACGTTTCCGCAATTTGTTCGCCCACGGAAAAGACGGGATTGAGCGCCGTCATCGGCTCCTGAAAGATCATAGAGATTTGCTCGCCCCGGATTTTGCGCAACTCGCGCTCCGGCAACTTCAGCAAATCGCGTCCCTTGAACAGGATTTGTCCCGCAACAATCCGCCCCGGCGGCGATGGAATCAGGCGCAGAATCGAAAGCGAGGTCATGCTCTTGCCGCAACCCGATTCGCCCACCAAACCCAGCGTCTCTCCCCGCCGCACTTGTAAGCAAACGCTGTCCACCGCTTTCCCTACCCCTTCCGGCGAGAAGAGATAAGTATGAAGATTTTGTATATCCAACAAGAATGATTGGCTGTTCGCGTCCATACTCCCATCATAAAGCGGAGCAACCGGTTTTCCAGGGTTTGGGAAAGAATAGGATGCGCTGCATTTTTTGATTTATCGGCTTAATTACAACGGAATTTTACAAATCTTTTCTTTATTAATATATAAAGTTTTTACTTGATAAAATCACCCCGCCGCCGATAATAAAACCATCTTTATACGATTGCCAATCTTGTCTATGATGGACGTTATGATGGATAAAGGAATAACCGCCGCTCCTATCCGTACAATCACGGTTTTCGATGCTTCGGCGGCGTCTGCGCCGACATCCAATCTTGATCGTCTGGAAACGCTTTGCCGTCAAAGCAATATGTATGCTTGGGCGAATCGGGAAATAACCGTCGCCGCGCCGCCCGCCTTGATGTACATCACCATAACTAACGCATGCAACCATAAATGTAAAGTCTGCGCCTGGAAGGATACGATGCGGCGCGGACGCAACGAAAACGGGGAAAAGCAGATGGGGCTGATGTCCTACGAAATGTTCCAGCGCTGCGTCGATATGATCCCCGATGGCGTCGCCCGCGTCTATCTGCAAAAAACCGGCGAGTCCACCCTCAATCCCGATCTGCCCCGGATGATGAAATATATCAAAACGCAAAGGCCGGAGATCGAGGTCGCCATGCACACCAATGGAACGCGGCTGGACGATCCCGAAATCGTGGAGTCTATTCTCAACTACCTCGATTTCTTCTCCATCTCCTTCTTCGGCATCGACCGGGAGACTTACAATACCGCGCACGGCAAGAAGGATTACGACTTGGTTCTCAATAATGCCAGCCGCTTTTATGAAACCTATCAAAAATCTTTCCGCAAGCCGCGCGTCTTTTTCGATTACGTCGGCCAACAGACGAACCAGGCCTTTTCGGACGAGGAAGTGTTCCAATTTTTCCGCGAGCGCTTTCCCGCTTTTTCCGCGGGGATTCATTATACCTACAATTTCCAGGGATTCGGCGAAGAAGGCCATTTGAATATTTTCGACAAATTGCCCCGCGAACAATTCCCCGTCTGCGTGCTGCCGTGGATGTCCTTCACGATTCTATGGGACGGAAAAGTCGATTACTGCTTCGTCGAACCGAAGGAATTGTATTACCTCGGCGACGTTAATCATTCCACCATTACGGAAATTTGGAACAGCCCGCCTTATCGGGAATTTCGCCGGATGTTCATCGAAAAACGCTTCGACGAGATGAAAGCCAAGGAAATCCACTGCGGGACCTGCTCCTGGCTCTTCAGCCAAAAACTCAACTCGGCGGGAACGCTGACCATGAGCGCCAATAAGTTTGCGCCCGAATGGGACGGCGAATCGCCCCATAAAACCCTGATCGACGTATGCGCAACGGGAGAGGAGCATTTGCTTAGCGGCTACCTGCATTACCTGCGCGGCGAACCAGGCGAGGCTTTCAAGGATTTCTATATGGCTTCCCAAATTTCTCCCAACGAGAGAATCAAGATGAAGGGCGAAGAGTGGATTGAACAAGTCAAAAACGTCTTCGCGCAGAAAAAGAATATCGAGAGTTGGGAGAATTGCTTGCAACAAGAGGGCGAATCGCTGCATCGCCTCCACGTAACCCGCTATTCCCACGCCGAAACCGACAAGGAACTGGAAAAGAAGAAACGCGCGGCGGTGTGATGGCGATATTCAAAAAAAGCGGCCATTTTCTTATCTTAATAAGCTTCGCTTATAGCCGACACTCTTTATTTCGCTTTTGCATCTCCCGCTTGGCGGCGGACATGCTTTTCCACTCTTTCTCTCATCTGGCGATCATATCGCAAAACGACTGCCCACGGCTCCACATCTGGAGAAGGATCTTTTAAAAACTCGGTCAAAATATCGCGCATCAGTCCGGTAAAATCATCTTCCACAACCATGGCTGCGCTAACTCCCTTCTTCTCGTCAATTCGTCGCAACGTCGCAATAGCCTCTAGGCGCAAATCGAGACCTAATTCCTTATTATAAATAATGTGCTCCAAAGCGGGGATAGCTTTTTCGCTGCATTGAATCGCCAAATACATGACGGGAAAATCTCTTATTGTTGTTTTTCTATTAAATAATCCATCGCCAGTAATAAGTGAAGAACCCAAGGATGAAAAATCAAAGCGATCCGCTAATATATAAATTGGAGTTACGCATTGTATATCGGCAGCAGCGTAACAGATGGACGCAACATTCAATAATTTTTTAAAATTTAAGTTATACCAATTGGTTTGATATTTAATTAGTTTATGATTTTCAAGTTGAGGCTCCAGTAAATCCGAAATCAGTTTATTTTTCCCCGATTCATCCAGCGCGCCACCCAAACGTTTATTGATTTCTTCTTTATAATAAGCGGTTTGTTCCTCGATATATTTCTCACGGATAAAAGGTTTTACTTCCTTAGCTTGCGATAACATCTCTTGATAAGCCTTTTCATCCGCAAAGGATATTTTCAAAAAAATTGACGCAGCAAGAAAAAGGAATAGGTTAATGAAATATAATTTTTTCATCGTAATTCTCCTGATTATATGTTATTTATGTGTATTTATATTGCCAATTAGCAATATTCAATTCTTGTTCATTCCATGCAGCGTTGGCTTGAATATATGAGCTGACATGTTCAATCCAACTTGATGGATTCATTCGCGCTTCAATTTGTAGTTTATAACCATATGTCTTTAGAAGTTCGCCTGTACTATTTCGGTAAATATTAATACAAAAATTCACCCTTCTTTTAACCCTTGTTATATATTTATCGATACCATTAACGTTGATTGGTAAACAAAAAGCAATCGCTTTTATCCTTGGTGGATCAAGATTTATGGATTCACCATTTTCAATACCATAAAAAAAGGGCGCATCATCGTCATTTTCCCATACAAATGGTTCATAATTTGTATAACCAGGATCATAGAAGACCGTCCCATCATCAAACCAGGATTTAATTGATCTTGATACGACTTCTCGATGTATAGAAAGATCAGAAGAAGGGATAACATTGTTCAAATCTTTTGTATGAATCTGTACCCAAATGCATGGGCTATTTAGATAAAAACTATAAGGATAGCATTCGCTATCTTCCATATAACCCACTCCCAATACGGCGGGAACGGGAGGCGATGTATTATTGTTGATATCGGTGAAAAGATCTCGAACGAAAGGGATGTGAGGATCGTCCGTCGTATTGGATAGAATATTGGAGGCGGCAGGAATCGATGTGGCGCTTTTAATTTCGATAGAAATATTATATAATTGCTACGCTATTACCGTTAAAACAAAAAATAAAAGAGTTAATGAAATGAAATTTGAATTAATTATAGGGATCGATTTTTTCATTGATGACCTCTTTTAAATAGAATAGGATTATTTATTAAATTGGCTTATTATGATAAATTGCAATCAAAATTGCCGCCTTTGAAAGCATATAATAAATGCGATTTTCGAGAAGTCAATATCATTTATTAAACTTTTTGATATTTTTTCAATATTCGCTTTTCTTTATCTTCTTATTTCTATCTCTTGATTTTTAATTTATGAATCGTAGAAAGGAGCGCGTCGTGTATTCATCGATATTTCTTTAAAAGTATAATAGAGGAGTTATAGGGGGATGGCAAGGAAAAGGTTATTTTTCCGCCCTTTTTTATATCACTCCTCAACTCGCCGCAACACTTTCGCGGGAACGCCCGCCGCGATGCTTTTCGGCGGGATGTTTTTATTGACCACCGATCCCGCGCCGACGATCGATTTTTCTCCGATGTGGATTCCCGGCAGCAGCGTAACATGCGCGCCGATCCAGACGTCGTCTTCGATGATGACGGGTTCCGAGCGGATTAGTTTACTTTGAACGCTGGCGTATTCTTTGAGCAGCGAGTTGTTCGGCTCCGAGACGCAGATCACCGTAACGTTGGGCGCGATGGCGACGCGCTCACCGATCTTGAGCAGCGGTTCGTAATTGTCCGAAACGATGAAATTCTGATTGATGACCGTCCCCTCGCCGATTTCCACGTTCGTCATTTCGTAAAAAATCTTGCGCGTCCGGTTGTCGGGATGATGGATGCCCAGCCAGCGCAGCAATTTTCTCGGCAGCGGCTGGCATAGCTCGACGATTTGCTCGCGGCTGTATTCTTCGTAATCGAACATTATGGACGAGATCAGTTCATGGCGTTTCATGGTTAATACCAACCTGCCTTGAGATTGTTGTTTTAAAAATTCCTCTCCCAAGATTGGGAGAGGTTAGGTGAGGGTTGATAGTATTAAGCTAATACTCCCTCACCCTAGCCCTCTCCCAAAGGGCGAGGGAATTTTTAAATCGCATTATTATTGGAACTTGGCATAAGCATCCTGAAGGGCATTACGTAAAAATAGGGAAATTCGCGCAGCAGCGTTTCTTTGGATAGGCGTCTCAACGATTCGTCGTAAATCCGGACGTAATAATAATATGGAATATCCTCCGTCCCCCAGCGTTTTTTGAAATGATAGACTCCATCCTGCGTCAACCAGGTTCCGCCCCAATTCCAATGATGCAGCCCGCGCCGCATGGCTTCCAGCATGGCTTCGAAAATCAATAAACTCATCGGCTGCAGGACGCGATGTTCCGCCGAGCTGGCGGGCGTATAGTACTCCGCTGTGCGGTTGTAAAAAAAAACGAGCAGCGACGCGATGGTCTCTCCATCCTTCTCTGCGATGTAAATTCGATAGTCCTGATCGTAAGCGAACGCCTCGCGGATCGCGGCGAACGCCTCCCACGGCTTAGCCAATCCGCCGATGGCTTCCATGTTGGTTTTATGCAGCCGATATAGATTTTCCATCGCCGCCAGCTCGCCGCTATGCCGGATGGAAAGGCCGCTTTTCATGGCTTTGCGGATGCAGTTGCGCGTTTTTTGGTGAACTTGCTCCATAACCGCCTGCTCCCGTTCTTCTTCTCCGGCGATATTTCTGGGCAGCGGCGTAATCTGGCCGATGCGCTCGTCGATGGCGTCGCAAAAATATTCCTCGCGATAAAGGCCGCGCAAGGGATCGAGGGGATTGGAGATCAGCGTAGACGCCGCTGTTTTTTCCTGCAGCGCCAACTCGTCGAAGGCGCGCAGCAGTTCGAGAACGGTGGCTTTCGCATCGGGATAGCGCGGCGAAACTAGAACGCCGCCGTTGCTGCCGTAAAAGGGAAGCGAATTCAATACAATTCCTGACGGCGATGGAGGCGACAGAAAAGCAGGCAGGGCGCCGATCATCCGCCCCGCTTCCCAAGCCGTCAGATAGGCGGCGCGGCTTTGGGGCAGCAGCGTTTGCAGGAAGCGGCGATAAGGCAGGGATGCGTAGAATAAGACGCTATCCAAGGATCGCGCCAATTCCTCGTACTCGGATTCCCCATCCGGCGTTAAGAGATCGATTCGAATCGTCATGCCCTAGGCTTTCGTTTCTTTGGCGGTTTGCATCCGTTGAAAGATATCTTCCGCCTTCGCCGTTTTGCCTTGATGCAGATATAGAATTCTTAATTGAGTCAATGTTTGCAGGTTCGCCGCGTCGATTTGCAGAATCTCCTCATACGCCGCTTCCGCCCGTTCGTATTCGTCGATGTTATGATAAATCTGCCCCGTCAGGAATCGATATTGCAGATTGGACGGATTGCATTCCGCGAGGATTTCCAAGATCGTCAGCGCATCGTGATAGCGTTCTTCCTTAACGCGCTGCTGCGCCAGGTTCAGCAAGGACGGAAGCGATTCCTGGCGCAGTTCCAGGCAGCGGCGCAGCCAAGGCTTCGCTTTCCAATAGCGGAAGCCGTTGAGATGGTATAAGGCCAACTTGCGAATCCCCTCGAAATAATCGGGCTGCAGTTCGACGCATTTTTCCAGAAATGGGACGGCTTGCCGCATGTTATCCATCGACTCGTAGAAGCGAGCTAGTGCCAGATTCTTGTCGAAATCGTTCACCCGCCGCTTTAGAATCATTTCTTCATACGTGGGATGTTCCGGCAGCGGCGTCGGCCAGAACGGTTGAATGTTTTGCTCTTTGTTATCCGTATAAAAGGCGGGATTGGGGATTTGAACGATAGGCCGGTCGTGGAGCAATAGATCGTAAACGTCGAGCAGGTCTTTGCCGATTTTAATGTGATCGTGATATTCCTCGGCGAATTCCTGTTCCTGCTCGCCAATGCGTTTTCTTCGCTCTGGATTCTCGATTAAGGAAACCAGTACGTCAAATAATGTGTAAGGATCGGCGTGAACCAGCGGTGGATTCAATCCCAAATGCGATTGCAAATAGGGATCGATGCGGCAGACCACCGGCTTGCCCGCCGCCATCATTTCGCAGGCGAACGTGGAGTACCAACCGGAAAGTATCTGCTCCACCACGATATCCGCCTTGGCGTAATATTCATGAACTTTGGAAGGAAGGACGCCTTGAATGAGGATCGATTCCACGGGATAGCCCCGCTGCTGCAAGCGATCCAAAACCGGCAGAATGAAATCGGAGCCTTTCGTCTGCCAAAGAGTGGGCGCATGAAGAATGTAAACCTTATTGGGATCTTTATTGCTGAGATCGACGGACTGGATTTTCTCTTTCCATTGCTTGATGTCCACCGGATTGACCCAGCTGCGGTTCGTGCGCGGCATGAGCGCCAATCGGGGAACGTGATCGATGCGGCCTGATCCCGTGATGAAGGCATGGACGTAACGATCGATGAACGCCATGCGCTGATGCTGCGACGGCGTCATCATCGGCGGCATAACGGGCTGTTTGCCGTGATAGACGCGGCGGAAATGGTCGAAGAGGCTGCATCCCGGCTCGCGGTTTTGGCTGTCGCCGCCGCACAGTTGCATAACGATGACCTTGCCCGCCCGCCGCAGCATTTCCAGATCGGCATGATCGGCGAAAAAAGTCGTGTTGTAATAGAAATGATAAACGTCGTAGGCGAAGAGATGCTCGTTGACGAATTGTTGCAGCAGTTTATTGCGGTTCTCTTCCCGCTTTACGCCCTTGCCGGGATTGCGGTTGAAGAGACGGATATCACCGTCCTTTTGCGGACCGACGACGACCTCGGCGGTAATAGCTTCATGGCCGAAAAGTCGCTGCGCCTCGGCGTGCGTTCTCATCAGCGAAGCTACTTCCGTCGGTCCATGCAAAATCTTCATCGGACGCCTTTCCGCTTATGTGGTTCTCTATCGCGATTTATCAAAGGCAATAAACTTTGCCCTTGCCGCCCGGCCGTTAATGAGAGGCGCGGCGACTTCATTATTTGTCGCGTTTTTGAATCACGAAAACTCGAAATAGCTCGAATTCCACGAAATTTTTGAATCACGAATATCGCGGATTCTTTTAGATTTCACGGAAAAATCTTTCGCACAGGGCGATTCCTTGCGTCAACCGTTTTTTTTCTTTTTTCGTGTTTTCCTTTTTCATTTCGCGTCTTCGTGATTCAATACGACGCGAGGAATAGACCTCTTCCGCTTTTTATCGAGCATAATATGAGTAATCGATTTATTCTCTTTCCAAAATTCCCCTTACGGTAAAACCACTCTCCTCGGCGCGGAAATGTTGGATGGCGAGACCGGCCTCCGCGCACCAGCGGCGGATTTCTTCTTCCGTATGCCGATGGGCGTAGCGAGGATGATACCAATCGAAGTTGACATGATGGTTCTCGTCGAAGGAGAGATTCTCGTTCCAAAACAACTTGGCGAAATGCCAATAGATAAATCGCTGAACGTCGTATTTCCCTGCGCGAATACCCAAATCGGGTATATCTTCCTCGACGGCGATTTCCGCCTTGAGTTTCGCCAGCGTCTCTCCCAATTTCGTCAGCGGCTTCAATCGCTCCCAGGCTTCAGGCGGCGGCAAGCCGGATACGATCTCCCGCACGTAATCGTCGGTGAATTCACGTATAGGCGATTTCTTGCGGTAAACGTAAAAAAGAAATTGGCCGCCCGGCTTCAAAAATTGGATAAGCGATTGAAGAGCGGCTTCCGTCGAGGGCGTATGATGAAGCGTCCCCAGCGCGTAGATCATTTCGAACGATCGTTCTCGGAAGGGCGGTTTCATCATATCGCCTTGGACGAAATGCGCGTTAGGAATATTGGTTAATCGCTCTTTGGCTACGTCGATGCAGCCGGAAATTTCCAGGCCGTACCACCGCGTCCGATTCTCTGGCCTCAGCCATAGGGAAGAAGATGTTCCACTGCCGCAGCCGGCGTCCAAAATCGATTGCGGCTGGGAAAAATAGGAAAGCATCTCCGCCTCGTCGCGAAAGCCGCAGCGCTGCAAAAACCAATGAATGCGGAATTCGTTGAAAGATGCCGACTCGTATGTCTCCCGCCGTCCCCATTTGTAGCCGAAACTCTGTGAGGTCTGCAATTGATTTTCGTCATTCGTCGCCGCGAGGCGCGGAATGCCGTTAGTAATGGGATAGGTATGTCCTGCGCCGTCGTCCAATACCCCGCTGACGATTTCGTCCCCCACCATTTCCGCGTTGCTCAGCCGCAGAGGAGCGCGGGAGATGGGATCGGCGAGCAATTCCAGCAATTCTCTCTTCATGGTTTTTCCCGCTAATCGAATAGAAGCGGTTCATAAGGCCGGTCGCCCATCATGCAGTATTCGTAAAGAGCCAACCATTGGCTGGCGGTCTTTTTGAGGTGACAAGATTCTTTCACCCATTGCCGAGCCGTCTCGTGATGGGAACGCCTCCATTCCGAATCCTTCGCCATGCGATGCACTTGATCGGCGAACGTTTCTACAGTGGTGGGGATGATAGGGCAGCTCATCGCGCCGAGATGCGTCAGCCTCGTTCGTCCGCCGAAAGAGATGCTTCCCATCGTCATGGCTTCCAGCGCCCAATATTCGCTTGCGCCGGGATCGAAAGAGGAGAAATAGATGTTGCATTGAGTCAATAATTCCCGGTTGCTTTCAAAACTTTCTCCGATGTTGATGATCCAGGAATCGATGATTCCATCCTCCTGCAATTCGCGGCAAATTTCACGAAAGACGTAGGTTCCGCGCAAGCGGGTTTCGTCCGAATTCGTAATATGCCCGATAACGATTTTCTCGCTCATATTGGATAGAAAAGTCTCCCGATCCGCGCAGCCGGTCATCCATCCTCCGAAATGGCGAAAAAGGGGCGAAGGCAGCGGTCCCGGACAAGAGGGATCGACGACGCCGCAGATGTGGGTTTGATCGTGAAAACGCTTGATATCGTTGAATCGCGCCTGCAAAACCGCCGGAGTATATTGAATCAAGCAATTGGAGGGTTTCAACCAATGGCGCCAATCGATCCAAGGCAGGGCGGGGGGAAGATCCAAAAAGTGAAAAAACTCCGTCTTCTGAAACGCGGAAACGAGGGCTTCTCTCTGCGCTTCGTCTTCCGTCGAATAATAATAATCGTAAGGCAGATCGTAGGCGCTGCGGCTTTCCAGGACGGTTTTTACGTTCTGTCCTCCGCAACGTTCCAACCCTTTTCTCAGCCAATTGAATTGCAAATCCGAATCGCGGGCGGCGATTAGAAGAATTTTGCGTCTTCCCGAAGGAGTGGAAGCGATCTGCTTGGCGAGTTGTTCCTTGGTTTTGGAAATCAGGCCGGGAACGATGGCGGGATCGTCTTTATCGGGTGGAATGGAGGAGAATATGGCCAGCGCTTTTTGATATTGGTAAGAATAGTAATAGCAATTTCCCTGAAACAGGCGCAGTTCCACATCCGATGGATTGCGATCGGCCGCCGTCGCCAACGCCAATCCGCCTTGCAAATAATCGCGCTGGCTGTAGCACGCTTGCGCATACCAATACGATGCGTCCCGTTCTAGAATCTTATCCTCCAGCAATGGTTTGAGAATCTTCCGGGCGCGATCGAAATCCCCCCATTGGCAAAGGGATTTGCCGTACTCCAACACCGCTGGAGCATAATACCTTTCCTCCATGATATAGCGGCAAAGCTCTTCCCAGGCCTCGTAATCGAATCGTTCGAAAGCTTGTTGGATCCACGCCGGAAAAGCCTCCAACAGGCAGCGGCTCCATTCCTCTTTCGGCCCATGTTCGACGGGCAATGGAGCAAAATCCTTCAATTTCCAGGCATAAACGACGATGCCGGTGGGCAATTGGTTCGAATCACGCCCGCCGCTGACGCGCACCGTAAATCCCAAATCCTTCAACATGCCGGGAATATCGTTGAGGGAAAAAAAGGTAATATTATGCGGAGGGCGATAGGCCTCGTCAAAATACTTCGACGAGGTTGTTATGATGACCAATCCGTTTTTAGGCAAAAGGCGGTTCGACTCGGCGAAAGCGTATCGGATGGTTTCCCAAGAAAATTGCGATAAGCATTGATTGAATATGATGGATTGAAACGAGCCGTCTCGAAAAGGCAGCGGCCGTCCCGGACTGACGATGGAACAGATCATTTTCAGATCGGGATTCCTTCGCCGCGCTTGCAAGGTTCCCGCCAACGACCCCTCCAGGCCGACGCAATCGATTCCATTCCGAAGGCAGCATTCCGTTAAAAGGCCGTTTCCCGCTCCCACGTCCAGAACCGGACCTTTCATGCCCATGCCCGACCAGCCGCGTACGCTGTTCTGGTATTTCGTCCATTTTTGCGCGGCGTATCCAAAAGTGAATTCCCGCTCCGAGTGAATATGACTTGGAGGAGGGGATAATATCGGTTTATTCATGCAAGACCACCTGCCTCACGCTGCGGTTTCATGATTTTTTACCCAGTCCGACAAGGTGAGTTTACTCTTTCCCCGTTGAACCAGCCAGTCGCATAATCGTTCGAAAAAATCGCCAATCCCTTCTCGAGGATTGACGTAAGTCTGGAGCCAATTTTCCGGCGCCTCTTGCAAAAGCGTTCCCTGTTCGAGCGCGCTCTTTAAGCGTTCCCATTCTCCCCTCCCGCTCGAATTCAGAAAAATGTGAATGGGATGGAACTCGAATATTTTAAGACCCGGCGACTCCAAATCGAGAACGCGGATGTCATACGCCCGTCCTTCCGCCGCATGAAGCCCGTCGTTCCACCAAATGGGCAGACGTAAAAGTCCATTATGGCGAAACGGCTGCAAATGAGGGACATAGGGTAGAAGCAGGCTGGAGTCGTATTGCAGCCCAAACGACTTGTAGAGCGCAACTAATCCCCCATGCCAATACAATCCATGCGAGCGCACCCCCGCCGCGCCGTGATGCTCTTCCATAAGGCGCCGCACGATCTCCATCGCCGAATCGCCTTGCGTCGAACTGGGATGGAAATTGGGATGAATGGCAATTTCATGGCGGGAAGAGGCTTCCCGCAGCCGAGGGGAGGGATGAGTGGAAAAGAAAACGCCGCGCAGTTCTCTCTCATCTAAGATGTTCAAAACATAATCCAGAACGTATTCCGGAGCCCAATCCACATCGAACGTTAAAAAATACATAGCCTATCCAAGCCTATCCAATTTTTGCGATCGATCTCATAGACGCGCATGGCGTCCGATATCTTTTCTCTTTATTTCCATTGTAATGGACAGTGGGGAATTTGTCCAAACGATTCATGAAGCCTTCGAATTTATTATCATATTTTTTATAAGACGCCGTTATTAAGGCTGAAGAAGAAACCGGATGCGTATACTCCTTTCGTTCAATAGCCAATCTGTTTTGAGATGATCGCTAAAAAAACCATACTAAAATTCTTGGTAATTGAGGCTCTTGCAAAATGAGTAAAATCCGCTTTTAAATTCTCCCCTCAATCTTGGGGGGAGTTAGAGGAGGGTTGATTTGGTTAGACTTAAAGCACACCCCCTCCTAACCTCCCCCAAGCTTGGGGGAGGAATAATGGAGTTTTGCAAGAGGCTCAATTGATAATCTTTGTTTTTATAGCGCATATGGCTTCTCACTCTTACTTTTTTCCATAGTTATGATTCTATTCTCGCATGTCAATAGAAATAATCATAATGGGTGTAGCGCATCCATGAATCATCCGCTAAGGTTTTTCCTATAATTATTGTTACATTTCTCATTATTAATTTTTTTTTGATTATTTTCAATTTTCCGTTGACAATTGGTTGTTTTTGCGCTTTACTCTTTTCTAGCGAATGCGTTGGGTCATTCCACAACCACATATTTCACCAAAGGAGGATGCTTATGCGTACTGCAAGTATCATTATGCTCGCAGTCTGCGCATTGCTGGCGGCGCCGTTGGCGCAGTCTCAACCGCAGACGCAGGAGTCGTATCCGGCGCCGGTTTCCGAATACTCGGAACAGACGGGGGTGGACGCGATGACGTTTCTCGCTTATCCAAAGTATTACAAACTTGCGGATGGGGCGCTGGAGTTGGTCAACACCAACCTCACCGCGTCAAAAAGCGGCGAGTGGGATTACGAAGTCACAGCGGGAATTTGGCAGCTCTTTGTTCGCGCCGATGGGACCTTCCAAGCGCGCCACGAGGGCGACATCTTTACCTACCTCTTCGCCGGACTAGGCGTAAGCCGAGGCGTGAACTACAAGCCGCTGGATTTAGGCAAACTAAACTGGGAGAATATCAGCGTCGTGGGTGATAGCGTGCGTTGGTCTGAAGTCCTGCCCAACGTGGACGTGACAGTGCGCTATATCCACGATATTCTGAAAGTGGACGTTCGGTTGAAGAGCGCGTTTATGCGGCAGCTGCGCGAACAAGTGAAATTAGGCATTTTGCCCTCGGACGAGTATCTTACCGCCCGGTTTGATATTCCTTCCGTGCAGATTACTACTCAGGCCAAGCAAAACGGCGAAGCGGCGGATGTGTATGGGGAGAAACTACCATTGGATCAGCCGCTTCATTTCGAACGCGATGGGAAAGAACTGCACAAGCTGCTTCCCGTGAAGACTTACCTGGCGGACGAAGCGGGGATGCCGCTGGAAGAGACGGCGCCCGTTATGCACCATCGGTTCGATGTACTCATAGCCCAGCTCGGCGGCGATCTTCACGCCCGCCTCGAAGGATTTATCCGCGCTGCGCACGAATTCCATATTGACTCCCGCGTATAGATTGCCC
>JBFMBP010000069.1 GCA_040755155.1 Candidatus Omnitrophota bacterium
CAAGCTTGTTTTTGCCCTTGAATTAAACAAATAAAGTTGATTAGGGATGGATCGAACGAAGCAGCTCATCCACGCAAGACGAGGAACGACGAGCAAAGCGCAAGGATCGGCGAGAGGAAAGAAGGTTCAATCATGAGAGCAGACGGGATTTTCAGCGAAATCCGCGGCGCGCCGGGGGCCAAAGGCTTCACCTTGGTGGAGTTGATTATCTCCATCGCCGTGATGTCGATCCTGGCGGGCATGGCGACGCAAACGTTCCGGGTGGTGCTGCAAGCGCGCGACATCGCTATCAAGCGGCTGGAGATCAGCGAGACGGCGCGCGCGGCGCTGGATTATATCTCCACCGATCTGCGTTCAGCCTATCTGACGCCCGATTCGATCGAATCCTTAACCGGCGCCGCCGGGACAAGTCTATCGCCGCGCTTTCGTTTTGCGGGCATCTACCGCGACGAAGCCGCCACAGCGGACAACGGCGTACCCGGCGCAGGGGTGGATGACGACGGGGATGGGTTGATCGACGAGGAAATACTAGACGGCGTGGATGGGGATTATTCCAGCGGGGCGGCGGATACGCTGAAGAATCCGCGGTCGCGGCCCGTGGCCGATCCCCGAGGCTGCGAGGACGGCGATACGGCGTGCATCGATGAAGACATCGGCCTGTTTCCCAGCGATATTCTGCATTTCGTCAGCGCGGTGGAGAATTCCGGGGATTTGATTTTGCAGGAGATATCGTACGGCCTCGATCCCAGCGGAACCAAGCTGATCCGCCGAGGGCAGATATTGACCGTGGAATCGGGAAGTTCCAGCAGTCTGATCGATTTAATGGATTTCGGCCAGTTTGTCGACGATACTACAAAGAAGCCTTTGCTGCCGTCGCCGGTCCTTCCGGGGATGATCGTCAATACGCAAGAGGTGATTCAGGCGATCGACAATTGGGATACGGGTTCGAAATACGGCTCCATTCAAGCAAAAACGCATTGGAGTAACCAGAATCCGGGTAAGATTTTTCAGGTGCTGGCTTATGATGTGCGGGGCTTGCGGTTCCGGTATTGGTATTACGATTACAACCGGGGGGGGTGGCGCTGGGCGAAGGAATGGGATTCGGCGCGGGAGACGGCGTTGATGGAGCCTGGGCAATTGCTTTTCAAGCAGACCGCCCTGAACAACAGCATCGAAGGGCGCAACCGAACCAGTTTCGAAAATATCATTGTGAACGAAGCGGATGACATGTACCCCCGCGTGGCGGGAACGGTCAACCAATTTCTTATTAAAAATCCCCTACAGTTGATTTCCAGTCCGCAATATGTAGAGACCAAAGAGCACATCCTCAACAAAATGGATGGATTGCCCAATATGGTGGAAATCACTATTTACGTCCAGGATCGGCAGAGGATCATCAATCCCAGACCCTATACGTTGCGCGTTTTCATTCCCAACAATTACCGGAGCATCGGTTTGTAAGATTCCTTCGCGCCGAGACCGAACAAGGCAGGTTCCTATGATGAAATACCAAACGCCCTTCAATCGATATGCTTCTTGGCGCCCGGCGCAGCCCGGCGAATCCGGTGTGGCGCTGTTGACCGTATTGGCGCTTCTCTCTATTTTCGCGGTGGTGCTGGTGGGTTTTACCTACACCATCCGCATGGAAGAGTTTACCGTTCATCGCTATGCGGACAGCGTCAACGTGCAGGATTTCACCGAAGCGGCGACTCAAGGCGTCCTCAGCCAGTTGGCGCGCGATCTGAATCCGCTCAACGAACATTTCGTGTTGGGGAAGCCGCAGCCGCGCTATATCAGCCTGGAGGATCCATGGGCGATCGGATATTACGGAGGAATCGGGAAGAACATCGCCTGGGATGCGCGCAGCCATGAGGTGGATATCCGCTCCGATCTGCTCGTCAACCGGCTGAATTTGAAGATTCTCCCAACGCCGATCCCCTTGGGCGTCGACGAGGATATCAAAGGCGACGTGACGGGAAGGAATACCAGCGGCGGACAAACTGGAGACGGGGCGCCGGGCTTGAGACTCATCGATGACGATTTGGACGGCGTCGCGGACAATGCCGGATACAGCAAAGACGACGACGACGAAGACGGGCGGGTAGACGAAGACGGATTGGATGTACGGCGCCCCGATTCGCGAGGACAAGCGTTCTTTGCCGCCGGGACGGGGTACGACGCCGATGGGGATATGCGAGGCGTGTTCGACGAGTGCGCCAAGATCAATATCAATTTTGCGGGGAACAATTTCAACCAAAAGAAGCAAGGGCAATTTACGTACAATATGGGCGTTTCGCCGGCGGAGTTGGACTTGCCTCTATTCTTGTACGGCCGCATTTTCCAATATCTGAGCGGCAGTTCCGCCGTCAAGGTCTTCAGCAATCAAGAAGCGGAACAACTGGCGTATGAAATCGTGAATTACCGCTACGGTTCCAAGCTGGACGGGGGCAAGACGTTTAGCCAACCCGGCGCCGAAAACCAAGACGACGACGGCAACAATGATCCGCAGATCGTCAAGGTGCAAGAATACAACACGGCCTTGAAGACAATGAATTACGACCGCGATCCCTTTATTATTACCGGCGATAAAACTGATAACGACAATGACGGCTTCATGAACGAAGAAGACGAAAAATACATCGGCCCATCAACCGACAATGCCAGCGGTTCGCCGTTGACCAAGGCCATCGGCAGCAATACGATCGCCGATCCAAAGCTGTTCCGTCCGGGAGACAAGATCGACAACAACGGCGACGGCTATATCGACGAGCGGGACGAGGGCAAGGACGATCCCGGCGAATTCGACGTCGTCAATCCCCAAGGCGGCGACCGTCCCTTCGCCACAGTGGACGATTTGCGGCTTCTCGACGGGATTCCGGATCAGGAGCCGCGCAAAAATCCCCAAGCGGAATCGATTCCTTCCTTATTTGGCATCCTGCGCGATTCGGTAACGATCTACAGTCAATCGGACGAGATGTCCGGGCCATTGGGCGGGAAGAACAACGAAACGGCGAAGATCAATCCCAATTCCAGTTCCAACTGGCTGGCCAAGGATATATGGGACCGAAGCGATCCAGACGGCAACCGCGCCGATTTTCAATACAGTCCGCCGGTGAGGCTGGAGGATTTGCTGGTTTTGCAATTCGATAAGGACGGAGATTGGCAGCCAACCGCCGAATCCAATACGACGGACGGAATCGACAACGATGGCGACGGCCTGGTGGACGAACCATCCGACGATTGGGATGGCAACTATTATCCCAGCGGCGATTACGATGGAAACAGCGAGGCCGATGTAGGCGCGCCCTATCTCCGCGACGGGCGGGACAGCGATCTGGACGGACTGACGACGGACGAGGCGCGGCAATCGGAAGACGCCGTGGGCCGCCTTCGCAATTTGACGAATATTGCCGGTAAAGCCAATAAAGATCCCCGCGACCTCGCAGAGCGCGAGCTGCGGGCGGGCTTCGTAGTCGAAGGGAATGGCGTCGATGACGACGGGGACGGCATCATCGACGACGACGGCGATTTCAACGGCGACGGCGTCAATTCTTACGATCCGGAATGGCATGTCGGCGAAGACGCCTGGGGCGACGCCAGCGGCGATGGCTATCCCGGCTTGGGCGCCGATCCCACGGCGGACGATAAGGATTCGGAATCGCGCGACGGCGTCATCGTGCGGGAACCTTCGAAGACGGATCCGCAGTTGATAACCAGTTTCGCGGACGACGATTGGGACGGATTCGCCGATTACTACGATCCGCAAGTGCTGGCGGCCATGTTCGCGCCGGAATTGGACGGCGTGGATAACGACAACGACGGCGAAGTAGACGAGATCGGCGAACGGTATATCGCCTGTTTCGACGACGACGAGGACGGGATTTACGACGAAGATCCGCCCGATTTTCAATTGGCGATCAACCTGATGGATTACATCGACGCATGGGGGCCTTTCAAACCCGCCGAAGACGAAGACGTGCGCTCGATTTTGGGAAAGAACGATCAAGACGCCGTGTTGTCCGATCCCGTAACGCGCCGATCGTTCGAATTGTATTCGACGCGGCAGCGGGCGTTCCGGATGAATCCCTGGATCTTGGCCGGATTGAACAGTGGAGCCAACGATCTGCCCTTGAATACGGAGTTAATGCGTTTTCTATTGCCCAATCCGCCGCAAACGGGGATGAGCGTCGAGTTCGAAGGCGTGGAAGCCATCCGCATCAACGAAGTGATGGCCAAGCCGGTAATCCGCCTGGAAGCGGAAGAGACGTTGGATTACGTGCGTCCTTCGAGCAACGCCAATTCGCCTTACGAGATCAAATACAACAGCTCGCGATTTAAAGTCGATTCAGGGGATGACGACGATGGAACGAATCCGGGAGTGGCGCAGGATACGAGCTGGGGAACGCCGAAAACTACGATCAATGCGCCGGATACGAAAGCGGGAGTTCCGGGATATATTTATCTGCCGGAAGGATTCCGAAACACGCTGAACCGGCTGCTGCCCATCGTCAACATGGATGCGCTGGCGCCCGCCTTCATCTTCGCCGTAACGAACGCTCCCGCGTCTGCCGATCCAAAAATCAAAGTAGGAGCCAACCCGATCGAAACGGCGTCCTGGCGGTTCGAAGATATTCCCGCCGGTGTTTATGACGTCGTTATCTACATGCACCCCTCGCATAAGTACAATCCGGAAGTGCGGTATAGGATCAACAACCGGGAGATTTCGTTCAAATCGGATTACGCTTTCGGCGACAAGAACGGTTTTACCGGATTGAATCAGGGGTTTCTGGAACGTATCCGCCGCGATACGGCCTGGAACGTATACCGGGACGGCGAGTTCCAGCTGCATTACCGCCTGACGCCGTATCCCCCGCCGGATCAATCGCGTCCGATGGACGGGGATCAACGGGCCGTGATTGGCAGCGACGGAGTATTGGAATTGACGATCCAGGCGGAAGGGCCGCTAGACGGAAATCTCTACGCCACCTCCTTTGACCGGATTGAGTTGATCAATTTAGGCGCTCAGTACGTCGAATTGGTCAACCTGTCTACCGACGATATCGATCTGAGCGGCTGGACGGTCAACACGCCCTACGGCCATTATATTTTGCCTAAAGATACCATCATCAAGCGCATGAAGCCTTCCTGGGAAGACGACGACGGCAAAGACCTCCAGCCGAACGAAGGAATGCCGGGAATTGGCGTTCCCTTCGAAAATCTGCTTGATCCCGACAAGACAAGCAACGACATCACCACGGAAGACCGGCGATTGGAAGACAACAAACTGCTTCTCGCTTTCGACGCGGATACGCTCAAAAAATTCTTGACGGATAATTATCCCCGAGTGGAAAATCTGGACTCCATCGTCGTAGAGCCGGTTTTGGGCAGCTCGGAGAAAGCGGATATTCAACAAAGTTTGCAGAATGGAGTCAGTACGCGAAGACCGAATGCGCAGCTGTACGATCTGCAGTTCCGCGTCGTGGACGCGCAAGAAGACATCCTGACGGACAATCCCCTCGAAAAGCATATCACGTTGTACGATCCCGCCGGGAACTACGTGGATTCGTTCGCTTACCGCACGACGTTCAACAACGTAATGTCCGATATTTTGGATAATAACTATATCGCCGGCAGCAATGTACAAAATAGCCCCGATTTGCTCGTTACTCCTGGCTACAAGGGATTCGAGGCCTACGAGCGCACCGATCCGACCTATTTCGAAACGGAAGTAACGGCGAACGCGGCGGGGAGCGTTTCCGGCAAGCGTTCCGTTCCTTCCTCCATGAAGTTATATGCTAAAGACGCCGTCATCGCGGATATGAATATCAACAGCCGGGACGGCAGTTTCAGCAAGGGAGATTTTGGCGGTTATCCGCAGGATGATAAATCCACTCAATGGTCCGATCCCAATAATTCGCAGATGAAACGATTTCGAACCCCCGTCCTCTATGCGGGCAGCAGCGAGGGGCCGAGGTGGAATGGCTGGGATTTCATCGGCGATTATTACCGCTATCCAGAGGATATGAGCAATAGCGAAAAAAGTTATGAGGCGCAAATCTTGCTATACGACATCGCCGCGCGGGAAGCCGTGGCGCCGGGTTTAGCGAAGAACGTCAAATTCTACCAAATGATGGGCGGCTTCGAAAATTCGCTGGATATGACCAACGCCGCCGTAAAAAATATATTTAAGGATGGCAACTATACGGCCTTTATCTGGAGGATGGGCGCCCGCGAGTTGATCCGCGCCGGATACGATCCCGAAGTAGACGATCAGTTGACTGTGCGGGTATTGGGACGGCAATTCGTCGATCAATTCGGGGCGGTTTGGCCGATCGACCTACCCGTGGGCGAGGTTCTGGTTATACCCGCCTATCGCATCCTTAATCCCGGCGATAAACAACTAAATGAACAATACGAAACGGAAGACAACACGGAGGATGTTTTCCTCGAATTGAACGCTTTTAACCAAGCTTCGCGCAAACCGGTTTTCGCCAAGTTGAAAAACGGCGATACGGTGTTTACGATCGATTTGCGCAACGATCAGAAATTCGACGATCTTTGGAGTGATCTCAGCAACGCGTCGCAAAGCGAGACGATGATTGAAATCGCCGTAATTATGCGGAAAAGCACAGCCGATTTGAATCCTATGTTCCGTTCGCAGAGTGGGGGCGCAACGATTGGATACATCGGTCCTCTCGATCGACCAGACCTCATGTTGCCGCAGCCGGTGAATCATGACGCGAAAGGATATTATCCCATTTTGGGATATGGCAACACTCTGGCGGGAATGGGCGACGATAATTACTTCTTTAAAGGCATAGAACTCTTCGGGCGCGGAAAGAAAGACAAACAAATTTCCGCCAAACGGCTGGCTTATCTGGCGGGAACGCCCGGACGCGACAATTCGGGCTATGTACCGGCTTATCCTCGGCGGCGGTACGAATTGGCGGGAAGTACGCGGGATAAGAACGACATCATCGACAACACCGCCTTCGTGAAAAACGCGCCGTTGGCAACGGTCGGGGAGATTTCTCGGTTGTTCACGGGCAACCGATTCGAAACCGTCAATTCGCCCATTGTTCCCCAACGGTTGGAGGATAAAGCGGTCGATCCAACGCGGATTCAAACCAATCCGGAGTTAGGCCAGCGTCTGCGCAACAATAACGTATACCGCCTCCAACTAGCGCAGCGGGAGCGGCTGGATCAATGGGAAAACCAGTATTCCACGATTTACGGCATGATCACCACCGCCTTGAGCGGAATCGTTTCCGGCAAGATCAACATCGACGCGGCGCCACGCGAGACGCTGCTGGCGCTACCGTTTTGTCCGCCGAAATCGCCGGGCGAGTTGGAGGACTTGGCGGCGCGCTATTACTTCAACGCCATCTGCGCCGATTTCGTCCTGGAAGGCCGGCAGGCGGGCGGGCATGACATGCTCTTCGGCGTTCATGGTCTGGACGACGACGAATACTTAAGAAAAACGAAAACGCCGGATACGATTACCGATTACAAGTTCGCCAGCGTCGGACGCGAGCCGCGAGGATACAAATACTTCGACGATATCGAGAGCCTGGTCTTCAATCCATTGAATATCAAGCCGGATAATATCCGAGGCGATCTAATTCAATTCAAAGACGTTTATTTGAGCGCCATTACGTCGCAGCCGGACGACGGCCCCTATCCCGACATCGGAGTTTTGCTGGCGCAGATGACGCACTTGAAGCGCCGCGAGCGATTTTCCGAACCGTTGAAGCTGAATATGGACCGGACGGCGGATGGCGTCAAAGACGGCGCTGGCGATCTGCGCGAAAGATTGAACGCTCTGCTCAAGCGCGACCTGTCGCCCGAAGACATGGAAGCCATGATGAACCGCGTCTCCAACCTGATGACGGTTCGCTCGCGCAGCTTCTCCATCGTTACGCGGGGCCGGATCATCGAAACCGGCGGCGGCATCGTAGCGCAACGGAAACTGGAGACGGTGTATCAAAGATAATGATGAGTGATGAATGATGAATGATGAATGATGAATGATGAATAACTCATCGTTCGCATTTCCCATTCCCTAGTTCTTTGGGTTAGGGTGAAGGATTAGAGAAGTAGGATGGGTTGCGTTTTTTGACCCATCGATAGTAAAGAAATGGAATAATAGATGGATCAAGGAGAGTGATGGGTTGCGCTTGGATTCATTTCAACAGAAAAGCGAATTCTTTTTCATCATTCATCACTCATCATTCATCATTTAAAATAACGGACGGCGATCGATCATGAAAAAGAATCTTTATTTTATACTGATATTATCGAGTTTCTTATTATGCGCGGGGCTTTCAGCGATGGGGCAAGTCAACGCGCCAACGCCAACGCCGACGGCCATTCAATTCGCGCCCGCCGCCTGCGCCAACGCTGGAGTGGCGCAAGATTCGGTCGTCGTCAACGGCGATTTTCAGGCCGATCCCTCTATAATCCTGAGTTGGAGGACAGCCGCGGGAGCGCAGGCGCCGACGCTGATATCCGAAGAGCTCGACAAGGACGTCTATAACTACTTCGTTATGCTTCAGCCCAATGCAGGCCTATCGCAAACGTTATCGAGCGACAGTTCGGGCGCGAGCAAGTACCGCATCGTTTTATGCTATATGGTCTCTGGCGGACAATTGATCCTGACGCTGGGCGGACGAACGTTCGCCGTTCCGGAATTGGCCGCCACTACGCAAATGTCGGGAGAGTATAAATCCATGTCCATCGCCCTGGCGCTGGATGTTTCCGATAAAGACAAAAATACGCTGACCATAATTTATAACGGTTCGGACTTGGCGTTTATCGATAACGTCCAGGTTATTCCTTATACGGGAGACCCCGAGCCGGAAACAACGCCGACGCCAACGCCGCAGGCGACGCCCGTCCCCACGGCGATCGTAACGCCCGGTCCGACTTTCACGCCCCGTCCCACTCTGCGTCCCGGATATCCGACGCCGACGCCAACGCCCGGCTGGAAAGACAATTCCATTCAAATCGTCGCCAATCCCCCGCTGTTGCTCGTCAATCAAGACGATTTTGTCGGATTGAGCGGCAACCAGCAGACGAAAAAGCAGATTTTTTTGGATTATAAAGTGATTGGCGCCAACGGCGAGCCGGTCGATATTATGAAAATCGACCCGGAAGCAACAATAACCTTTACCATCGACGAACAAGGAGAATCAACGGGAGCGGGAGTGATTCTTCAATTTAAGGACAATCAATATAACCGCTTGACCCAGCGGGAGAAGATCAAAGACCTTGGAGGAACGTTGATCTTCGTTCCGCTTAAACCGTTCGACGGCGTGGTGCGCATCATTGTGGATATCGAATACGAAGGGGAAGGGAACAACGAAAAAGAACAACAGGAACTGCGCGGCGTCATCCCCATCGTCATGCGCATCGATCCCCGTGCTTCGTTGACCGGTTCGACAGGCTCCTTCAATCCCGCGTTGAACTTTTCCCTAGGCCGCCAGCCGGGTGATCGCGGATTCCGTCCCGATTTGCGGACAAACCTGTACTTCCGCGAACGGCTGGAATAGTGAGACTGGGAGACTGAGAGACTGGGAGACTGGGAGACTGAGTCCCGCAGTCGCGTAGTCGCGTAGGGCAGGCTCAAAGCGAAGCGTAGCCCGCCGGGATGCCACTTCGATAAGCTGTTTATGTAATAATGGCAAATATATTTTCCCCGTAACGTAAAGTCCCCCCGATTCTTACCGATAACGGTAGGTAAGTTTTCCAAAAAACGAATACGCCGCCGCAGAGAATGAGCGGGCGGCGCATCTTCGTCTATTGCCGCAGCCGCCATAATGGTTTTTCTTGGGTTGAGGGTGTTGAACGCCAAAGGAGAAAGAGGTGCGTACAATGCCCGAAAATAAGATTTCTGGGAATTGCATGATTTGCGGCCGTCCGTCTCACACCGTCGTCTGCATGAGATGCTACTTCAACTACGATTACCGCACGTACAACAATAAGGAATTGGAAACGAAAGCGCCTAAGCGTCCGCTCGCCGCTTCTCCACCGTTGGATAAAGAGGAATACGCTTTTCATCATTGGGATGACGAGCCGTACGATTCCTTGACGGAGCCGTGCAGATTGGATGAGGCGCGGGACGTTATCGACGACGATATGGAGCCGCCGGGCGGCTGGTTTTCGCGCCTGAACCGCTTGTTTTAACCAAAACGGCGCGGCGATAGACCAACGCTGTCCGATGATGCGGCTGTCTTATCGTAAGTTTATTCCTGCGGCGAATGGACGCTAGAAAATAATAGAAGCTTCGCTTCATCTCCTTTCCTTGTCGTCGAAGCCAATATTTTTCTCCAAATGCAATTGGGTGATGCCGATTGCATTTTTTTTATTTTTATCCGCAGATTCGGGGGGAATCAGCGCAAAAAAAATGGAAATATTTTTTGAGTTTATAGTTATATCCTTCTATAAAATATGATAGGTTATTTATCTGAGGGGATTCTATTCGCTAATGGGAAAGGAGGTGATGGCGAGAGGTTCGATTTCTTGATGGCGTAAAGAATTAGGAAAACGATCATTGGATGATGGAAGCCAATGATATCATTTCAACGAAAGGGGATTATGGTAAATGAAGAAAATAACTGTACTTTCAATTTTGTTTATGGCTTGTTTCGTTGTAATGGCCGACGCTGCGCCGAAGAAAATCGCTTTGGTGGGGCGCATTTCCTGGTGTCCCGACAGTCCAGGAGCGCAAAATGGGAATAGGGATTTCGATATCATGCCTTTTTTCTCGATGGATGACGAAATCCTGCGTTTTAAGTTGGAACGATGGGGATTTTTCGCCATACTAATGCCGGATTACGTTACGCAAAGCGTTATGAATGGCGGCGATAAAGGCAACCTGGGATATGAAACGTATATCAATCCAGGCGACTATATGTTTGAACAAAACACCGATCCCCATAATTTTCTTAAGGATAACGGATTCGACCTGGTTTATATTACGGGAACCTGTTGGTCCTCTACCGCTCCACCGGTGAAAAATTCCGGAGTACCCATTATCCAGGGCGAACATTCTTGTCTGGGACAACGGAACAAAATCGGCTCTCTTGGCATGTTCTTTGGAGAACGCAGCAACGATCATTCCGGGTGCGATACGCTAGTGCTTACTGATGCGGGGAAAGCGCATCCCCTCATGTCCGGCTTGCCCGCCGAGATTAAAATCTTCGGCAACGGCCCCAGCCCCGATCCTCCCGCCAATCCCGGTTCGGTTTGGGCGGGAATCAGCAACCATATCGACGACGCCGCTCCGGGAACGAAAGTGTTGGCTGTTTGGCAGGACGCTCCCGAACAGGCGGCGATTACCGTTGTGGATGAAGGCGGCGAATTGGCTGATGGATCGAAAGCGAAAGCGCGCATGTTGATGATGTTCTGGACGGGCAGTGTTCGCCCCAGCAACGGCGCTGAGCTTCCGCCTATTTGGACGAACGTCATCGATTATCTGACGGACGATGGCAAAAACTTGAATCTGCGCTGCGTCCTTTGGGCGTTGGGCGAAGATCCCACCGCCGTGAATAACTGGCAGAACCAATAAGTATACCGTTGTTTTTCAAATTCCAGAATTTGACGATAAGGAGAGATGGGACCTATTCCATCTCTCCTTTTTTCGATCGCGATTTTCGAGCGGAAGGATTCGCGCCGAAAAACCTTATATTGACCGCTCCATCATTGTTTTCGCCGTCCAAAACGCAATCCGCCATCATTCCAGCTTTGTATCCTTCTATTTGGAAAGATTCCATAAACGCACGACGCCGTCGTCGCCTCCCGTCAGCAGCTGGGAATCGTCGGGGGAAAAGGCGGACGCACTTACGCTTAAAGGCGCTCTTCCAATTGTGCGAATCAGTGCGCCGGTTTGAATATCCCACAGTTGAAGAGGATGATAGATGCTAGCAATCAAGAGGCGTTTCCCATCCTGTGTAAAGAATGAGGAGACAGGCTCGTTGCTTTTAGGAATAATTCGGAGCATATTCCCATTGTTGGAATCGATGACATATATTTTAGATAAGCCGTTCAAAGCGATGAGGCTGCCATCCGAGGAAAAAATGGAGGAATAAATATATTCCTCGTCCAAAATGAGGCGAAAAATTTTTTGCTTTGCATCATCGCCAAATAGAACAACCGCCGTTTGGTAGGATGTTTTGGTTATATTGCGCGAGTGACTGACTAGGAAGCGTTGTCCATCGGGAGAATAATGAACATTCCTATTCGTATTATAATCTGCCATGGATAAATATTGGGAAGGCAACTGGGCTTTAAAATCTTGCAGTAAATTGAAAGTTAGGCGTTTTTCGCCGGTTTGCAGGTTCCATATGGCAAATTCTCCATTATCGCCAGTGGCAAGGACTTCGTATCCATTAGGAGAAAAGTCGTATTGAAGCGAACCTAAAGATTTTTGCTTAAACAAAATCGATTTTACGCCGGATTTAAGATTCTTTACATGAAATAATAATTCGGATGCTTCATTATAGGGTTGACTTTCTGTGATATAGACGGTGAAACGTTTGTTTGAAGATAGGGATCGGAGTGGTAAAAAGCCTTCGTTCTCGCTATGAATAGACAACAATTGCCCAGAGTCCGCATCCCATCGCTTCTCGGCCAATGGATAATGAATGGATGCGACTTGGGCCGATTCCGTAGCAAAGGCGACGGATTGAACGCTCGCGGCGAAAGCGTCCAGGGTGGCGAGAGTGCGGTTCGCGGCCAGGTCGCGCAAAACTACGGTTTCGGACAAATGATCGTGAAGCAAGACTTGAGTAAAATCCGGATTAAGCGCCGCTGGACGTAAATACTTATTTTGGTAAGAAAACTTGAGAAGGCGCTTGCTGGTGTTTATATCCCATAGTTGGATTTCGCTCCCATCCATGCAAAGAAAAAAGCGATCGGCGTTGGGAGAGAAAGCCGCCATCGTTACGGGTTGAGAAACCATTGGTAGAGAAACCGTCTGCGTTACTTCATGTGGAGCGATGGCAACGGCGGTAGGCGATTCGTTAACGGCCAGCATTTGCGAGGCGCCGGTTTGGCGATCCCAGGCTTTGATCCCTTTTAGTCCACCCGCGATGATTTTATCGCCCGCGGGAGAAAAGATGGTTTGGGTGAAGGCGCTCACGTCATCTTCATAGCGTTCAATTTCCTTTTCCTGGACGAGATCGTTGACGACGCAAGAATATCGGTTTTCTTCCGGTGGTTGTCCGGCGACAAGAGTTCGTCCAAATCGATCGCCGCTATAAAGAAGCAAAGCGTTGTCGAACGAAAAGGCAAGAGACGAGACAAGATGCGTGCAGAGAATCAGATTATGCAATTTTCCCGAATCCGTTTTCCAAACGCGGATATAGCTATCCGTCGAAGCTGTGGCAAAGAGCGAATTGTCAGGCGAGAATGCAATCAGTCGAATAGGCGTTCCCGGATGAGCGCGGTAGGCGATGTTTTCCTTGCCTTTTTCGATATCCACGAGGTGGATATTGCCCATAGCGCTTCCCGTCAAGAGTTTTTTCCCGTCATGGGAAAATTGCAGGCTGACGACGTTTTCCATATACCCGCGAATCCAGCGGCGGGGCGGAGCGCGGAGATCATTCGCATCCCAGAGAAAAACGCCGAGAGGCGAGGCGGCGGCGAAGGATGTTCCATCGGGAGAAAAAGCGGCGGTGAGAAATCTGCCCAGCCCGAATATAATCTCTCCATCTATTCCGCGCAGGGGAATGGAATAATCAGCGAAATCAACATGATAGCCCGCTGATGGAATGATGCGAGCTAATTCATTGGAAGTGTGGATGACGGCAATATTCTTTTTTTTGTAGGATTGAATCTTGGGCGTCAAATAGAGGAAAAGAGATCCCATTGCGGCGGCGATAACGATCAAGGATGGGAGCCAACCGACGTTTCGATGGAATAGGCTTTTCTTTTTTCTGCGTTTTCGCCGCGTCATCTTCCGTTCATTCCTTTTCGGCGGGATGATAGGAACGCTTCCCCCGTTAATAAGATAATATAACAAAAACAAAAGGATCAACCTTCCGAGAAGACGATGAATAGTTTTTTTTCTAAACTGAGCGCTTTCCTGTCAGCGGGGATTCTCGTTGCGAACCTTGCGGCGGCGGGGGATATTGAAGAAAAAGCCGCCGCTGACTGGACGAGGCATGTCATCGACGATTCTTCGCAAGGGGCGGATGGAGTACGGCTGGAGGATGCGAACAGGGACGGATTGATGGATATCGCCGCAGGTTGGGAGGAGGGCGGAGTCATCCGCGTTTATCTTCAACCCGAAACAGCGAAGGTCAAGCAGCCTTGGCCCGC